>NZ_JBQKUJ010000006.1:0-233960 GCF_054968525.1 Alteromonas sp. G5_S2_22_S1
GATACACTAAGGTATCGGCTTATATTCACATCACTTTTCTAGAGTTAAAGAATTGGAAGTGTTAACTTACCCGATGCATTTTCCCCAGCTTTTGTTTGATATTCATAACTAAAGGTCGCACTCACTGGATTTTCAGCAGTATTATCCTCTAGATATAGGCCGATACTATCTCTGTAGATGTACTCACCGTCGGCTACTGTAGTACCTCTTAGATAAGACATACCAGACTGGTTAGAAATACTCTCATTTTGGGCCACGTTTATTGCAAACTGACGCTGCATAAAAATGTTTTCGTCTCGAACTAGCTCATAGCTGTTAACAAACGCGTATTGATTTCCATATTCAGTGTAACTTTCGAAATTAATAATAAGGTAATTAAGCGACTCGACTGATGTTGGCAGCAAGATACTCACTGAATTTCCATAATTATTTGCCGAGTTTGAGACTCCAGCTGTATTTTCACTCACGATAACTGAACCATTAGAGTAAAAATTGCTGTTATCTAATTTTAGCGCGTTTATATCGAACTCTGCGGTTTCATCTGTGGGAGTGGTGAACGAATAATCGTCACCATAAACATTTGCTGAAACGCCACCAGAGGTTGGAGAAACCTCTCCTATTGCAAAACGGTAGTTAGTATTAGTTTGTAATTCGGTTGCGGGAGTAAATGTGTGCTTAACGCCGCTTAAGGCCACATTCTGACTTAGCTCTACGCTTGCCTCTTCACTTAAAATATAAGTGTAACCATTAGGAACGCTATCATCAGCCGACTCGTTACCACGAACAATTGAAACTTGATCATAGGTCAGGCTGACCTCGTCAAGATCTATGTCGACTGCTTCGCTGTAATACACTGAATAAGCAAAACTAGACGGGTTAACATTCGTAGTAATAACTTCAACGGTTGCTTGAGGCTCAACTTCAGTAGGGACTAGTACTAAGTTAATAATTTCAGAATCGGCGACTGAGTAATAGCTATTTGATTCAAACCCACTCGTATTAACGTTAATTGAAGTTTCTCCCGTCGCATAACGTGTTGAACGACTGAGATTAATACTGCCCGTCGAATAGGTGATATCACCTACTTGGAAAGAGGACATTTCGAACGAAATACCACCATCAAATGGAACGACCAACTCGTAAGAACCACTTTCTTCATCATATTCAGATGTGTACGTCTCACCTGTCGAATCCATCATGAACTCAGCGCCTGCGATAGGCTCGCCCATACTGTCAATCAGACTTATTACAACAGTTTTCTCTTCTGCTGCCGCTTCATCGTATTGACTAAGGCTGATTTCCTCTCCTGAAAACTCACTTGCATCGTAAATAAACAGTGTATCACCAGAAATATTCACGTTGCCGGTGTTAGTGAAATCGAAGTCTGCTTCTCCGTCGTTATCTATGTCGATATTCGCGCGTAGTGTAACGTTCAAGTCACGCGGTAAAGTGATTTGATAAGTTTGTGTTTCGTCATTGAATTCGCTCTCATGGGCAAAGTCAAACACATTGCTGGTAGACGAACCTGAAAAAGAGAAACCGATAAAGCTAAGCCCGCTTATTGCTTCCCCACTTTCTGCGTCTGTAACGCTAAACTCTACTTCGACTGGTGCTGAAACCCCAACGATACCGATGTCATCGTAGCCTTCTCCTGCATCCACAGGCCCAGTAGTTATGAAGAATGCGCGCTCTAAATAGCTTTTATCAGTGGATGAAACAACAACGGTCAAGTCTGCACTTGCTGGTAAGCCTTCTAAGTTAAAACCGCCGTTCTCTGAGGTTACACCTTCAGCAACCAGTTTATTTCCTTGATAAACAGTAACATTTAATCCCACTAAAGGAGTATCAGTTCGTGTATCAACTACAGCGCCTGCCAGCGTAACCGATGTTTGATTATTTTCGATTTGCTCTGCAAGCAGGTTATTTTGTTCAGTAAGTACAGCATTTTGTTGATTAAGCGCATCAACAACTCCGTCGTTACTATCGTCATCAACTTCAATACATCCTGTAAGAGCGAGAGATACAAAAAGTGGGATCGGGGCGAGCTTTTTATTTATTTTCATGAGTGGCCTCTTAGTTTTTACGTTACATCGCAATAGAAACTAAGGACGAAGAGAGAACGAGAGGATATTAATAACGGTCTGAATACTGAGACTGAACTACCTTGTACGTTACGAAACTTCATCCTTGAAACACCAGAGTATCCGATACGAATTTAATTTGCATGTAATTTATAACGATAATTGCCGCCATCTTCTTATACTTTAGATTAAGTTTGTAACACAATAGTCAAGCAAGCGTCACGGTAGTGTCAATTTGCAGACCTATAGTGATGGTCCGAGGCATCGCTTTGGGAAACCGCTATGAAAAAGACACACTATCGTACGCTTTGGCTTTCAGATATCCATTTGGGAAATCGCGACTGCAAAGCTGAATACTTACTTTCCTTTCTGGACAGCATCACAGTAGACACCTTGTATTTGGTGGGTGACATTGTTGATATGTGGCAAATGACGAAGCAATTTCGCTGGCCAAAAGCACACAATCAAGTCATGCATAAATTCATGCAAATGAGCCAGGAAGGTACACGTGTAGTGTATTTACCCGGCAATCATGATGAGCCAATTCAATCTTACTCTGGTATGGCCTTTGGCGATATTGAAATAGAGCGTGAGCTAGTGCACACCACGGCACAGGGAAAACGTTACCTGGTTTTACATGGCGATCAGTTCGATGGCGATGTGACCATGGGCAGATTCCATGCTTGGATTGGCGATAAAGGTTATGACCTCTTGCTTTTCCTAAATCGCGAGTTCAACCGTTTTCGCGCGTGGCGCAAGCGGGAATACTGGTCACTAGCGGGCTACATTAAAAAGCACATTAAGGGAGCAAATGAAGCCATTGCTCGATATCGCGAAGCATGCTGCAAGCGCGCCGACGATATGGGGCTAGATGGCGTAGTGTGTGGTCATATTCATCACCCCGAAAGTAGTTTTGAAAAAGGCATACACTACATTAATGATGGTGACTGGATAGAGAACTGTAGCGCTCTCGCTGAAGACATGAATGGTCATTTATCTCTTATTCATTATCTCGATTCACTAGAATCAGCTACGGTAACATCAATCACAACCAAAACCTCTCGGTCAAAAGCTGCGTAGTTACTGCTACTTTTCAGGGGGGCTTACAGGCCCCCTGTTAAATGCTTTTGTTTAACCTTTCTACGCGAAATAAACTTGTCGAGCCAGCATTAATAACATCTTTTTAACACTGTCAAATAACTGCCATTAAACTGTGCAAAAAGCGTCACATTGTATTGCTATTGTTCGCCAAAACCGAAAGAGAAAAAGGTTCTATGTTTACTGTAAATGAAGTACTGAACAAGCACTACCCTCAGGTAGCGAACAACCCCATTCTTTTTAAATCGCTATCTTTCGTATTGAGACACTTGCTCCATGAGCGTGAAATTACGGAGTTCGGTGAGACCTACCCTCATTATGAAGATATTGATTTTGTGGAGCAGGTTCTCGAGTACTTTAATATCAGCTATTCGACTCGCGACGTGGAAAAAGAACGGATTCCGAGTGAAGGGCGCGTGGTTATTATTGCTAATCACCCGATAGGCTCTCTCGATGCGTTGGCGTTGATAAAGCTTGTAAGTGAAGTACGTCACGATTTAAAAGTTGTGGCAAATGAAATGCTAATGGCTATTGAGCCTCTTCACGATATGTTGTTACCAGTAAATAATATGCAGGGTGGTACACCTAAGCAGCATTTATCGGCTATCCAAAAACACCTCAAAAGCGACGGTGCTATATTGATTTTCCCTGCTGGTGAAGTCTCTCGATTACGCCCGCAAGGTGTTCGCGACACGCGATGGCACACTGGCTTTTTGCGTATTGCAAAGCAAGCTAAAGCGCCGATATTGCCGGTTTATATTGACGCAAAAAATAGCCCCCTTTTTTATGGGGTGTCTATGGTATATAAACCCCTTGCTACCGCACTCTTGGTCAAAGAGATGTTTAAGCAACGCAAAAAGCACCTGCCTATGCGTATTGGAGAGCTCATTCCTTTCGAGTCTTATCAACAAACAAACATCCCGCTAAAAGAGCAAGTGAAGCTTTTTAAACGTCACTTGTACCGTATTGGCAGTAACAAAAAAGGCGTTTTCGAAACACAAGCATCAATCGCTATGCCTGAAGATAGAAAAGAACTTTCACGTGCAATACGTGAATGTGAGCACCTAGGTACCACGGGGGACGGTAAATCTATTTACTTGTATCAACATAAAAGCTGCTCACCAATTATGCGAGAAATTGGTCGCTTACGAGAAGTCGCGTTCAGAGCCGTCGGCGAAGGCACAAATAAGCGCAGAGACATCGATCATTATGACTCTCACTACTATCATTTAGTACTTTGGGATGAGAGTGATTTAGAAATTGTTGGTGCCTATCGCTTCGGGGATGCAGAACTACTGACCGCCCCAGACCACCCTACCGGCTTGTACTCGGCCACCCTATTTAATTACAGCAAAAATAACGATAAACTTTTTAAAGAAGGGTTAGAGCTAGGACGGAGTTTCGTTCAGCCTCAATACTGGGGAAAACGCAGCTTAGATTACCTCTGGTTTGGCATAGGCGCATTTTTAAGTCGTTATCCCAAATATCGTTATCTATTTGGTGCAGTGTCACTTAGTAATGCCTATCCAGAACCAGCTAAAGACCTATTGGTACAATTTTACTCCACGTATTTTCCTGCAAAGTTTGGTGAAGCGACCTGTAAACGCCCTTATCAAATGGCTAACGATGCGCTGCACCAATTTACCGGCCATGACTATAAAGCTGAGTTTACACAGTTAAAACACCTATTGGCGAATATGGGTGTTAATGTTCCTACCCTTTATAAACAGTACTCAGAAGTAGCTAAGGACGGCGGCGTTGCGTTTTTAGGCTTTAACGTTGACCCGGATTTCAACGATTGCATTGATGGCCTAGTAGTAGTTGATATGCAGACCTTAACTGATAAAAAGCGCAAGCGCTATTTGAATGATATCCAATTAAAAGCGTCAGCCTAATGCAATAGACATGCGCGTGACAGTAAAGTGAATAAAAAGATAGGAGCGGTTAATTCCGCTCCTTTTTACGCTTTATTGATGCCGCAGTTCAAAACTAATACGCCAAGCCGCGCTTAGTTTTATTAGCTTTTATTTGCTTAAGTTAAGCAGGATATCAGTGTAGATATCTTCAAGAGTGAGTAAGTCTGACAGGTGAATATGTTCGTTTACCTGGTGAATTGTGGCATTCGGCACCCCCACCTCTACAACTTGTGTTTTTTCGCTGGCGTAGAATCGCCCGTCAGAAGTGCCACCCGAAGTACTGATTACGGGATAACGCCCTGTTGCCGCTTTAATAGCTTTTTCTACGCTAGTAATAAGACAACGTTTGGCGTTGTTATGTGGCTTACTTAAATAGGCTTCGCAAGGCCTCGAAAAACTCACTAATGCAGACATATCTACCGAACTGATGATTTGGCGAAGTAATTCAGCCAAACTACCTTGGTTGTATTGCCATGAGTAGCGTACGTTAAACTCTATTCTTACCGCACTAGGCACGATATTATCGGTAAAGCTTCCCGTGTCCATATGCGTTATTTGAAGCGTGGTACCTGGAAAGTCATCACTTCCCTCTTCGAAGGGATAGTGGGTGAGCGCATTAACGATATTGCTGGCTTTGTGGATAGCATTAACAGCCGTTTTGGGGTATGCAACGTGACCTTGTTTACCTGCAACAGTAATGGTGCCTGAGAGCGACCCTCTGCGCCCTACTTTAATAGTATCACCGGTTTGAGTAGTGGCCGAAGGCTCACCGACCAAGCACATATCAAGTTGAACATTACGTTTGGTCAAATACTCGTTTATCCATTTAGAGCCCCATTCAGCCTCTCCCTCTTCGTCACTGGTGATAAGCCACCAGTACGTCACCTCACGTTCATCTAGCGAAGCAATTGCCCGTTCGGTTGCTGCTAGCATGGCTGAAATTCCAGTCTTCATATCCGCAGCCCCTCGGCCATATAATTTATTTTGGCTTACAACAGGGCTGAAGGGAGGCGACTTCCATTTCTCAAGAAGGCCTGGCGGTACCACATCAGTATGACCACTAAACGCGAAATGTAACGGGCCACACCCCCATTTGGCAATGAGGTTTTTAACACCATTTATCGTGTGACGCTCACAGACAAACCCGAGCTTTTCAAGCTTATACATGAGGTAACTTTGACACCCTGCGTCAACGGGCGTTATGGACTCTCTCGCCATCAAAACTTCGGCAAAATGAAGGCTACGGGCCGGAGCAGCGGTTATTGAAGGCTGAATAGACATTCGTAAATCACCTAAATGAAACTTGGGTTTATTAGACGAATTTAAGGTGACACGTTTATAACAGTTTTGAGAAGATGCAATGACAGGTACGATTGAATTTCTATACAACCACAATCACTTAGGCGTAACTCGCGCTGAACATTGAAGTATAAAGCCCTACAAGCTTTAGTATTTGTTTAACGTGCAACAGCTTGTTATAAATAGAAGCGTTGAAATAGACCTTCACTGTAAAAAAAGGCGCGGCCGTGTTAAAAATAATTGTCTTAATACCTCTAATTCTGTCTCTACTTTGGTTTGGCTACCTGCAAACCAAAAACTATACCCTTGAACAGGGCAAGCAAGGTTTTCTCTATATCTTTGTACTATCGGGGGTTATTGCAGCGTTTTATACCCTAATGCTATTTTTAACCCATTAGCAACAAGCCATAATGTAATCGAAAAAGCGAAACCTCCTCCTTTATCAAGATGACCGCGCGGGGCCTTGAAAGCATCAACCACGTAGGCGCTTCACCAAGCCCATAAAAAAGGCCAGTATCTTAAACGATACTGGCCTTTAACGTTTCTTGGTGTTATCCACACTCGTTAGTTAAGTGTGGGATAAGACTTTACAGTGCTTCAGAGATTGTTACTTCAGCGTTCGCGCGTAGTGCGTCGATGTACTGTTGATAAACTCGCTGTCCTTGCACCTGTGCTAAGCGTTGCTTCAGGCTTTTACCTAACTCGCTTTCAAGCGCTGGCGCAGGGTTTACGCCTTCTAGCATAACAACAGCAACGTCGCCATTTACGGTAGTCGCTACGTCAACCTGATCATCCCCTTCAAGGGCTAATGAGAACAGTGTGTCTACTAGTGCACGCGCTAGCGTACCGCCCGCTCGTTGCACGTTAGCAGCCGTTTCCCACTCAACCGATTTCGCTGCCAGTTCATCTTCAACGCTTTCGCCTGCACGAACTTTCTGCGCGACATCAAACGCCCAAGATTCAGCAGCTTCTTTCGATTTCTCAGCTTTCACTGATGCTTCAATACCTTCACGCACTTCATCTAGAGACTGGGTACGCTGAGGCTGGTGCTCGACAACACGTGCTACTACTACGGTCTCATCATCTAACTCAATAATGTCGCTGTTAAGTCCTTCTTCAACAAGCTCTGAAGAGAAAGCAACGTCTAATAACCCGGGAGAACTTAATTCAGCAGGCGCAGTATTTCGACTGAAAAGCACTGACTCTTGAATAGGTAAATCAACTGCATTAGCCGCGTCGTCAAGCGTATCGGGAACCTCAAACGCTATTTCCGCCAACGTATTTTGAAGTTCAAAGTACTTTTCCATAGCGGCATCATAAAGAAGTGTATCGCGAATTTCGCCCGCCACTTCATCGAAGGTTTTCACCTGCGCTTCTTTTACTTCAGTAAGCTTAATAATGTGGTAACCGAACTCGGTTTCAACGACGTCAGACACATCACCTACATTTTCTAAACTAAATGCGGCTTCATCGAACGCGGGGTCCATCATTTCAGGCGTTATAAAATCTAGGTCACCGCCATTTTCAGCAGAAAATGTATCGTCTGAGTTCGCTTCTGCTAACGCCGCAAAGTCAGCACCGCTATCAATCTCGGCTTTTAGCGATTCGGCTTTTGCTTTTGCTGCATCTGCGTCATCCCCTGCCTCTATAAGAATATGCGAAACACGGCGCTGCTCTTCGGTACCATAACTCCCAAGGTTGTTATCGTAATACGTACGCACTGCATCTTCATCTACAGAAACGCGGCCTTTAAGGTCTTCTACGCTAAGTTTAACGTAAGCAAGTTTAACCTGCTCCTCTGTATCAAACGACGCGATGTTATTGTTATAAAACGCTTCAATGTCCGCGTCTGTCACTTCAATAGAATCTGCAAACTCATCTGAGCTTACAAGCACATACTTGGCGTTGCGTGTTTGGCGCTGAAGCGCATTGGCTTGTTCAACTTCACCGTCAAGCGCAAATGATGAATTAGTTAGCGCAGCCGCCAGCTGATTCTGTGTCATTTGAGTGCGAAGGTAATCACGGAAATCTGCTACTTGGAACCCATTTTGACGAAGAATAGCTTGAAAGCGTTCATTGTCGAATTGGCCACCAAACTGAAACTCTGGCATTTGAACGATGGTTTCGCGAATTTGCTCATCGCTTACGCGCAATCCCATGTTAGTGGCTTGTTGCTGAATAAGCTTTTCAGCGATAAGTCTGTCCAACACATTTTTTCTAAAATCCGCGAGGTACTGTTCACTAGAGAAAAGCTGCGCAATGCTTTCGCCGTATTGTGATTCCATTTGTGCACGTTGATTTTGATATGCACGCTCTAGTTCTTGTGCCGAAATCTCTTCGCCGTTTACGGTGGCTACTGCGGTAGTACCATTTGATGTAAGGTAACTACCCACACCTGCGAATACGAAACTCAAAACGATAAGCGCAATAATCGCCATCGCCCATGGGCCTTGAGAACCTTCTCTGATTCTTTCTAGCATGATTGTTCTTCAACTCCGTTGCTTACTACAGTTACCAGTAACCCTTCATTTTGTCGGGTACCCAGTAAAATAAGCGCTGATTATAACCCAATGCCGCTGAATATAAACGCCAAAACGCACTATTTATGCTGTCTTTCGTTTAACCGCAACGGCGCGAGAACAAGTACAAAACTTGGCAAGCCATTGAGATATAAATTTGCTGTTTAATAATGGGCTCAGTGACAAGACTCTGCCCCCAATATTCAATTCTTTGTTTCACAAATAAAAAAGGCGATGGACTAGCCATCGCCTTTTTCTATAATTTTTTTGCTTAGTTACAAGCGTCTTTCAGTGCTTTACCAGCTTTGAAAGATGGAACTTTCGCTGCTGAAATCTGAATAGTCTCACCAGTTTGTGGGTTGCGGCCACTGCGAGCTGAACGTTCGCGAACTGAGAAAGTACCAAAGCCTACTAGTGCTACTTGGTCGCCGTCTTTAAGCGCAGCAGTTACTGAGTCAGTGAATGCGTCAAGAGCGCGGCCAGCGGCTGCTTTAGAAATGTCTGCACCAGCAGCGATTTGGTCGATAAGTTGAGACTTGTTCACAATTATGATCCCCTTCGATTGTTATTATACTGTTTGTCCAAAACGATTTTGCTTGAACGTTATAGCAAGCTTGATCGTTAACATCAAGCTTCAGTCACAAATAATTAACTTTTTAAATGAATCGCTGCAATCCCTTTTGTGGCAAGGCTTCAAGCGAATACCACTTAAAGGTAACACAACTTTTGCGACATGAAAGCCCTATTTTTAAAAAAATGGGCTTTTCTTTCGCTCAATGCACGTTTTTTAGTCAATTACTGCAAATTTATAAAAAAAATATGGCTACACGCCTTTAAAATTAAAGGCTTGCAGCCAATATGACGAGTTACTTTTTAACCACTTCGAAGCTTTCGACGGGTTCCTGAAGTGCAATATCAAGAACATCATCAATCCATTTAACGGGGTGAATTGATAAATCTTTCTTCACATTATCTGGAATTTCTTCCAGATCTCGCTCATTGTCTTTTGGAATTACTACGGTTTTTATGCCACCACGATGAGCCGCAAGTAATTTCTCTTTTAGGCCACCTATGGCTAACACTTCACCCCGTAGCGTAATCTCACCGGTCATGGCAACATCGCACTTCACTGGATTACCCGTTAACGAAGAAACCAAAGCCGTACACATGGCGATACCCGCACTCGGGCCATCTTTAGGCGTTGCTCCCTCCGGTACGTGAACGTGAATATCACGCTTTTCGTAGAAGTCGTCGTTGATACGAAGCTTTTCTGCACGGCTTCGTACTACTGTCATAGCAGCCTTAATTGACTCCTGCATCACATCACCTAACGACCCCGTAGAGGTCATTTTGCCCTTACCAGGCACCGATGTTGTTTCAATGGTCAGTAAGTCACCGCCCACTTGAGTCCATGCAAGACCCGTAACCTGACCGATTTGATTGTCTTTGTCCGCTTTTCCGTAATCAAAACGCTGTACACCAAGGTAATCTTTTAGATTGTCTTGCGTTACAACTACTTTATCTTTGCTCTTCTTAAGCAAGATATCTTTCACGGCCTTGCGACAGACTTTAGACACTTCGCGTTCTAAACTACGCACACCTGCTTCTCGGGTGTAGTAGCGAATCATACCAATAACAGCAGAGTCAGTAATTTCTAGCTCTTTTGCTTTAAGCCCGTTACGCTCCATTTGCTTACCAATTAAGTGGTTCTTCGCAATGTTTAGCTTCTCGTCTTCGGTGTAACCAGAGAGACGAATCACTTCCATACGATCAAGTAGCGGCCCAGGAATGTTCATACTATTTGAAGTGGCGACGAACATAACGTCAGACAAGTCGTAATCCACTTCTAAGTAGTGATCGCTGAAACTGTTGTTTTGTTCAGGGTCTAGTACTTCAAGTAGTGCCGAAGCTGGGTCACCGCGCATATCCGAAGACATCTTGTCGATTTCATCTAACAAGAACAGCGGATTTTTTACGCCAACCTTTGCCATTTTCTGCACCAGTTTACCCGGCAAAGAGCCGATGTAAGTACGTCTATGACCGCGAATCTCAGCTTCATCGCGCACGCCACCTAGCGCCATACGTACATATTTGCGTCCAGTCGCTTTAGCAATAGATTGCCCTAACGAGGTTTTACCTACACCTGGAGGACCTACAAGGCACAGAATTGGGCCTTTAAGCTTTTTAACACGCTGTTGAACTGCGAGGTATTCAAGAATACGCTCTTTTACCTTTTCAAGACCGTAGTGATCTTCATTAAGCACGCCTTCTGCACGAGAAAGATCTTTCTTAACCGGCGAACGCTTGTTCCAAGGCACGTTGGTCAGCCATTCGATGTAACTACGAAGTACGGTAGCTTCCGCCGACATGGGCGACATCATCTTAAGCTTTTGAAGCTCTGCTTTCGCTTTGTCTTCCGCTTCTTTTGGCATCTTCGCGTCGGTAATTTTTTTAGACAGCGCTTCGAACTCATCTGGCGCGTCATCTAACTCACCGAGTTCTTTTTGAATCGCCTTCATTTGTTCATTCAAATAATATTCGCGCTGGCTTTTTTCCATTTGCTTCTTAACGCGGGTTCGAATTTTCTTTTCGACCTGCAGCAAATCAATCTCACCTTCCATCAGTGCCATGAGGTATTCTAAACGCTCATTTACGCCCTGCATCTCAAGCACTTTTTGTTTTTCGGTAAGTTTCAGCGGCATGTGCGCTGCCATGGTGTCAGCTAAACGCGCTGCATCTTCAATACCATTAAGCGAAGTCAGTACTTCTGGCGGTATTTTCTTATTAAGCTTAACGTAGCCTTCAAACTGCGAAACCGCCGAGCGAATTAACACTTCTTGCTCGCTTTCATCAATGCCTTCGTCTTCTAACTTATCGACATTAGCAACAAAGAAAGGATCGGACTGCTTATAGCTTTCTATTTCGCCACGCACGCTTCCTTCAACCAGTACCTTAACCGTACCGTCAGGCAGCTTTAATAACTGCAAAATAGTAGCAATAGTCCCTACGGTATAAATATCGTCGGCTTCAGGCTCATCTACGCCGGCATCTTTTTGTGCTACTAAGAAGATTTGTTTGTCATTATCCATCGCCGCTTCTAGGCAACGGATTGATTTCTCACGCCCAACAAATAGGGGTATGACCATATGCGGGTAAACAACTACGTCCCGCAAGGCAAGCACAGGAATTTCAATGCGATTTTCACGCTCAACTGTCATACTTGTTCTCAATTAGTTTGAAATGTCATTTTTATATGGGGATGCAAGAGCAAAGTTCAATCGAAACTTATTAAAGTGCGTTAATTCCTTAACCTTACCTTCCCTGCTCTAGGGCCTGTTGACCTTAGTATAACCATTATCGATTTTCTCGCGTATAGCAATACCTAACTGGAAAATCTAGTAGAAAGGATAGACTACGCGCCCACGACCGTTCAAATTTCAACCAAATCTGGCAGGGAGCATCGAAATTTCAATTCTTTTTGCGAGCATAAACAATAAAATCAGGCTAGGTAAACATGAACAAAAAGTAAGTTTTATCTATTAGGCCGAGGAAGCACGCGATCAAAAAAGGTCCCGAAGGACCTTTTAAAAACAATATAAAAAACGCGCTCAATTATTCAGAGGCAGCTTTCTTTTCGTTGCTATCGTAAATCAAAATGGGTTTTGACTCACCGCGAATAACCGTCTCATCAATAACAACTTTACTCACGTCATCCATTGATGGAAGGTCATACATAGTGTCAAGTAGCACTGCCTCAACGATTGAGCGAAGACCACGAGCACCCGTTTTACGCTCCATTGCTTTCTTAGCAATCGCGTTTAGTGCGTCATCTCTAAACTCAAGCTCTACATCTTCCATCGAGAACAATGCACCATATTGCTTGGTAATTGCGTTCTTAGGCTCACGTAGAATTTGAATTAGTGCGTCTTCATTTAACTCTTCAAGGCTGGTTACAACAGGTAAACGGCCAATGAACTCTGGTATCAAGCCATATTTAACCAAATCTTCGGGCTCAACCTGCTTAAAGAGTTCGCTGATTTGTTTGCTGTTGTCTTTCGACTTGACCGTAGCGCCAAAACCGATGCCTGTGTCTTTTTGTGCGCGTTGCTCGATAACTTTATCAAGCCCTGCAAATGCACCACCACAGATAAACAGGATCTTAGAGGTATCAACCTGCAAAAACTCCTGCTGTGGATGCTTACGGCCGCCTTGCGGAGGAACTGAAGCCACGGTACCTTCAATTAGCTTAAGTAGCGCCTGCTGCACACCTTCACCCGATACATCTCGAGTAATAGAAGGGTTGTCAGACTTACGAGAAATCTTGTCGATTTCATCGATGTAAACAATACCCCTTTGGGCTTTTTCTACATCGTAGTCGCACTTCTGAAGCAGCTTCTGAATAATGTTCTCAACATCTTCACCTACATAACCCGCTTCGGTAAGCGTGGTGGCGTCAGCCATAGTAAATGGAACGTCAAGTAAACGCGCTAAGGTTTCAGCAAGCAGCGTTTTACCGCTGCCTGTTGGGCCTATAAGCAAAATATTACTTTTGCCTAATTCAACGCCTTCGTGAACATCGCCATTGCGCAAACGCTTGTAGTGGTTGTAAACCGCTACTGATAGTACCTTCTTCGCGTGTTCTTGCCCAATTACGTAATCGTCAAGATGTGCATGAATTTCGGTTGGTTTGGGTAAAGCGTCCTGCTTTTGCTTAGGCGCGATTTCCTTAATTTCTTCGCGAATGATATCGTTACATAACTCAACACACTCGTCGCAAATAAATACCGACGGGCCTGCTATTAACTTTCTTACTTCGTGTTGGCTTTTGCCACAAAACGAACAGTACAGTAGCTTATTATCACCGTCACCGCTTTGCTTATCACTCATTACTTTTGCCTCTGCCTTGCCCGAGCCGAAACCAAAACGTGCGTTGCACTGGCTCAGGTCTACTATAACTATACTACTTAGTTGCAGCTACGTCAGATCGATTTGCTAAAACTTGGTCAACAAGGCCATATTCTTTTGCCTCAGTTGCGCTCAAGAAATTATCACGGTCTGTATCGCGCGCGACTTTTTCATAGTCTTGACCAGTATGGTCTGCCAATAGGCGATTCAATTTCTCTTTAATAGACAGAATTTCTTTCGCATGTATTTCAAAGTCAGACGCCTGACCTTGGAATCCACCAAGTGGTTGGTGAATCATTACGCGCGAGTTAGGTAGACAATAACGCTTACCTTTTGCTCCTGCAGATAGTAGAAATGCACCCATGCTGGCAGCTTGGCCCATACATACCGTGCTCACATCTGGCTTGATAAATCTCATCGTATCATAAATTGCCATACCAGCAGTTACTGAACCGCCTGGTGAGTTGATGTATAGGAAAATGTCTTTCTCTGGGTTTTCAGCTTCTAAGAACAACATTTGAGCAACGATGAGGTTGGCCATGTGATCTTCAACTTGCCCTACTAAGAAAATAACGTTTTCTTTTAATAGTCGCGAATAAATGTCGTATGAGCGCTCACCTTTAGAGGTTTGCTCAACAACCATAGGAACAAGTGCATTCATTGGGTCAAACGGGGTATTAGTCATAGCTACCTTGATTATCTAGCGTTAAAAACAAAAATGCTCGGAAGGCTCCGAGCATTTAAGCAGTTGCTGACAAGTATTGTCAATCAGACAGTAAAAAATTACGCCTGTTTGTTCATAACCTCGTCAAAAGCTTTAGTTACTTCGGTAACTTTTGCTTGCTCAAGAACCCACTCAATAGCTTGCTCTTCTAGTGCAACGTTTTGCATTT
Source organism: Alteromonas sp. G5_S2_22_S1 (assembly GCF_054968525.1). NCBI lineage: Bacteria > Pseudomonadati > Pseudomonadota > Gammaproteobacteria > Alteromonadales > Alteromonadaceae > Alteromonas > Alteromonas sp. G5_S2_22_S1. The sequence continues at coordinate 14,712 of NZ_JBQKUJ010000006.1, forward strand.
GCTGCATAAGCTCTTGGTTATTGTTGTAGTAATCAACAACTTCTTGAGGATCTTCATACGCTGAAGCAGCAGTTTCGATCATCTCGTTAACTTTAGCTTCGTCTGCTTTAAGTTCGTTCTCTTTGATCACTTCACCTAGAAGTAGACCAATAGATACGCGGCGCTTAGCGTTGTCAGTGAACAACTCAGCCGGTAGATCTGGAAGGTTCTGACCACCGCCTTGCTGGCTGAAACGTTGCTTAGCTTGCTCGCGAAGTGCGTTAACTTCTTGGTCGATAAGCGCTTGAGGAATATCAATCTCGTTAGCGTCTACCAATTTAGAGATAACGTCTTCTTTAACTTGTGCTTTAAGCGTTTGGTCTAGTTCACGCTGCATGTTCTTGCGAACTTCTGCTTTAAGCGCATCTACACCGCCTTCTTCAACACCGAATAGTTTAGCAAACTCTTCGTCAACTTTTGGAAGATCTAAACCTTCAACTTTCTTAACGGTAGCTTGGAAAACCGCGTCTTTACCTTTTAGGTTTTCAGCGTGGTAATCTTCTGGGAAAGTAACTTCGATAGTTACTTCTTCACCTGCTTTCGCGCCAACTAGTGGCTTTTCGAAACCAGGGATCATGCGATCTTTACCAAGCTCTAGCGCGAAGTCTTCAGCTTTACCACCTTCGAACTCTTCACCGTCAATAGAACCAACAAAGTCGATAATTACTTTATCGTCTTTCTTCGCTTTACGCTTAACTTCTTTCCAAGTGGCGTGCTGCTTCTGAAGTGTTTCCATCATGTTATCAAGATCTTCGTCAGTAATTTCCACTACTGGCTTTTCGATTTCGATATCGCTAACACCTTTCACTTCTACTTCTGGGTAAACTTCAAAAGATGCTGTAAATTCTAGGTCCTGACCGTCTTCGTCTTTAGTCAGCTCAAACTTAGGCATACCTGCAGGCTGAATTTTTTCTTGAATGACCGCTTGGTAGAAGTTTTGCTGCATAACATCGCCAGCAACTTCTTGGCGAACTGCCTGGCCGAAACGCTTCTTGATTACGCTCACAGGTACTTTACCTGGACGGAAGCCGTTGATGCGTTGCGTTTTTGCCAACTGCTGTAGGCGTGACTTAACTGCTGAATCAACCGTGTCAGATGGAACGGTGATTGTAAGACGGCGTTCTAAACCCTGGGTCGTCTCGACTGAAACTTGCATTATGTTACCTCAACTATACGCCTCTACAGGCGTTTTGTTCTCAATCCCCTCACCCGTCATGCATTATTTGCACATCACTCCGGGGTAGAGGTCGTTATTCGACGTTTGAAAATTCATGATTAGGACACAATTATCGTGTCAATGTGCTAACCCGAATCAAACATACTGGTTAAAAAAAGACGCGGTAGTATACAGCCGCACACCACAAGAGTCGAGAGGCAAACACAAGTTTGTAACACGCAATTGAACGCAATTTAAACAAACAGCGAAGCTAAGCGTAAAAATATGCAAAGAAACGGGGGAAATCGTATAAGTACTAAGGAGAATAGCGTGTGTAGATGTAAGATAATGGTCGGTGAGACAGGATTTGAACCTGCGACCCCTTGTACCCAAAACAAGTGCGCTACCAAGCTGCGCCACTCACCGACAGAGATATCTTTAAAGATAAGCTTTTAATAAAGCTTGAAAACATGGTGCGGAAGGAGAGACTTGAACTCTCACGCCGTGAAGCACTGGAACCTAAATCCAGCGTGTCTACCAATTCCACCACTTCCGCGAAAAAGTGGGGTGGACGATGGGACTTGAACCCACGACAACCGGAATCACAATCCGGGGCTCTACCAACTGAGCTACGCCCACCACAGTAGTCCTGTATCTGTTTATGTGTGAATTGAACACATAAACATCGCTCGAGCCGTCAGGACCTAACTTACACGCTCGATAATCGATTCAAATCTGCCATGCGCTAGGCGATTGCATAGTGAACTCTGGGAATTCGATGAATCGAAAAAGCAAAAATGGTCGGTGAGACAGGATTTGAACCTGCGACCCCTTGTACCCAAAACAAGTGCGCTACCAAGCTGCGCCACTCACCGACTGGAATGCTTTGTTAAGCTTTTAATAAAGCTTGAAAATATGGTGCGGAAGGAGAGACTTGAACTCTCACGCCGTGAAGCACTGGAACCTAAATCCAGCGTGTCTACCAATTCCACCACTTCCGCGAAAAAGTGGGGTGGACGATGGGACTTGAACCCACGACAACCGGAATCACAATCCGGGGCTCTACCAACTGAGCTACGCCCACCATAGGGTGTGTTTGCAACTTACACGCTTTATCTTAGCAGTGTAAAATAAAAAATTCAGCCTTGCTGTCAGGACCTACCTGACTCGCATGGCGCGCCCGGCAGGATTCGAACCTGCGACCCACGGCTTAGAAGGCCGTTGCTCTATCCAGCTGAGCTACGGGCGCTTGGCGAATCTTCGCTGCAAAAATGGTCGGTGAGACAGGATTTGAACCTGCGACCCCTTGTACCCAAAACAAGTGCGCTACCAAGCTGCGCCACTCACCGACTGTTGTACCGACCTGAAGCGCTAGCCTCTGTGCCGTTACGGGGTGCGAATATTACTGACATCCCCCCACCTCGTCAAACACTTTTTTAAATAAAATAATCAACCGCTCACAAAGCACGCATTCTCACGTTTTTTTGAACAACAGCGCCTTAATTCGGGCCTTCTTTGAAATGATTTTTCTGTTAATGAAGAGGATGTGGGCCCCCTTGTAACTGTGAATTAATTTATTTGATATACAAAGACGTGTAATCGTAGGGGCAAAACCCTGTTAAATGAATTTTTAACTTACCATAACGCTTATGCTAACGCGTAATAACCTCCAATAATTGCTAGAGTATTAGCCCTGTTTTATGAAACAATATAGCCCACTTGTTGACCACTCAACCATATAAGAATCGTACAAGACTATGACCGCTCATCTTATTGACGGCAAATTAATTGCCAAACAAGTTCGCCAACACGTTACTTCCTACGTTGACTCGTTAACTCAAGCAGGTAAAAGACAGCCAGGCCTTGCGGTTGTCTTAGTGGGTAGCGATGCCGCCTCACAAGTGTATGTATCTAACAAGAGAAAAGCTTGTGATGAAGTAGGTTTCGTTTCTCGTTCATTCGACCTTCCGTCTGATACGACTGAAGAAACACTGCTTAACTTAGTGGATCAGCTTAACGAAGATAAAGAAATAGACGGAATTTTAGTGCAGCTTCCGCTTCCCGCAGGTTTAAATGCGGAAAAGGTGCTAGAACGTATCCATCCGCATAAAGATGTAGACGGGTTCCACCCTTATAATATTGGTCGCCTTGCACAGCGTATCCCCGCATTACGCCCGTGTACGCCTAAAGGCATCATGACAATGATAGAGTCGACTAAGCGCCCTGTGAAAGGTTTGGACGCGGTTATTGTAGGCGCTTCAAATATTGTAGGCCGCCCAATGAGCCTTGAGCTATTGTTAGCAGGCTGCACAGTGACCACTTGCCACAAGTTCACTCAAGACTTAAAAAGCCATGTTCAACGTGCGGACTTGCTGGTTGTTGCTGTAGGTAAACCAAATTTCATTCCAGGAGACTGGGTGAAGCCTGGTGCTATTGTAATTGATGTCGGCATTAACCGGGTTAACGATGGCTCTTTGGTGGGAGATGTAGACTTTGATAAAGCGAAGGAACGGGCCGGTTGGATCACGCCGGTTCCTGGCGGTGTAGGGCCAATGACCGTAGCTAGCCTTATTGAAAATACGTTAGAAGCGTATGTTAAGTATCACTCTTAATAGTCCATCTTCATTTTACATCAATAAGCAACCTTAATAGCGTAACAAACAAAGGCAGAGAGTGATGTCTGCCTTTTTGTTAAGCCCACGCTACAACACAACATACAACCCTACTTATTTTATTCCTACTATGGCTAATTTAACTTCCCCCTTACTCGAACAGCACGTTATTGATGCAACGCTAAAATGGGTTGATGATATTGTTATAGAGCACAATTTCTGCCCCTTCGCCCGCTATGTAAGAACACCAAGCGGTATTCGATGCGTAGTTATAAGCGGTGATGTGGGCGACGTTATCCAATCGCTCTATGATGAAGTCAGGCATTTAGAAGAGAACGAAGACACTGCTACTACGCTAATTGCACTTACTCACACAACCCTTGGGGACTTCGACGAATACCTTGATGTCTTAGCCATCGCGGATAATATGCTTCATGACTGGGGCTATAGCGGAACCTATCAACTCGCGAGTTTCCACCCTGATTATATATTTGATGGCAGTGAGGCGAGTGACGCTGAAAACTTTACTAATCGCTCTCCCTATCCCCTTCTACACCTTATTCGCGAAGCCGATATTACGCGCTATATGAAAAAAGAAGAAGATGCAGAGAAGATTTTCAGTCACAACATTGAAAAAGCACAGTCACTAGGCTGTCCGTACTTCGAAAAAGTGCTAAAAGAAATTAAAAAAGACAAGCCCGCCGAGTAAGGCAAGAATAGCGATGCGTTTGATTAGAGATAGGTTAATCTGAAAACACTACACTACTATTTAGCACCGTTTTAACCGTTACTCAGGCAGGCTTAAAGCATTGGATTACTCCAGGGAATCCAAACAAACCCGCTAACGGCACAAATAGTCGGCGTTTAATTTGGACCAAGTTTTCACTTGAAAGGCTACCTTACCTTCAATATATGAGAGTAATATGACAAATAATATTTTCTTTAACTGCGTTAGGAACAAAGCGTGACCGCCCCTTCTTCTTTCGACATAGCCAGTATTGCCACTATCGCCACCCCGTTCAAACAAAAATTCGCCATTCCTAGGCAGCCAAACCTAGCAAAAGCACAAGGTGTTATTACGTTCGGGGAAGGGTTTAACGACATCAATATGCTAAAAGGAATAGAGCACTACAGTCATTTATGGCTTTTGTTCATTTTTCACCAAAATCTAGAGCGTGGCTGGAAAAGTACCATAAAAGCCCCTCGGTTAGGTGGTAATGCAACAATGGGCGTACTAGCAAGCAGAAGTACGCATAGACCTAACGGCATTGGAATGTCGGTCGTAGTTAATAAGGGCATTATCAGCAGAAACGGGCAAACGCAGCTTTGTGTTGAAGGCGTAGACCTTGTAGACGGCACGCCGCTCATCGATGTTAAGCCTTATATTTCATATGCCGATAGTGTTGATAACGCAAAAGACAAGCTAGACGATATTAACCCTATCCCCCACCGGGATGTTTTTTTCGCTCCTAGTCTCTCGTCTATGCTGGCGAAAATAGAAACGAAACATAGCGATTTTTCAGCCCTAGTAACTGCAGTTCTCGCCCAAGACCCCCGCCCTGCGTATAAACAACATCTTGATAATGATGAAAAAATCTATCGCGTCACGCTATATGATATCGATGTGGGGTTCACTATTAAAAATGCTGCGGTGTGCGTGACTGAGCTTGTTCAACTAGGATAAATCACCGATAAGTGGTAACCGTCTGTGGCGTAATTGCTCACAGTTAATTAGAATACGCCAAAATAAGTGATGCCACGCCCTTCTTACTAACGTTTTGTGACATAAAAAGTTGAGCGTATTGCCTTCACACTCACTATTTATATTATAAATTTAACAGGAAACCTGCTTTACATGCGCACTAGTCAATATTTGCTTGCCACGCAGAAAGAAACACCTGCAGACGCAGAGGTTATTAGCCACCAGCTTATGCTTAGAGCTGGCATGATCAGAAAGCTAGCTTCAGGTCTTTACACTTGGCTACCTTCTGGTCTTCGTGTACTAAACAAAGTAGCCAATATTGTTCGCGAAGAAATGAACAAAGCAGGTGCTATTGAGGTGCTAATGCCCGTTGTTCAGCCCGCGGATTTGTGGGAAGAATCTGGCCGTTGGGAAGAATACGGCCCTGAACTACTTCGCGTTAAAGACCGCCACCAGCGAGATTTCGTGCTAGGTCCAACCCATGAAGAGGTGATCACGGCGCTTGTACGCAATGAAATTAGCAGCTACAAGCAGCTTCCTTTGAATCTGTATCAGGTTCAAACCAAATTCCGAGACGAAGTTCGCCCTCGTTTCGGTATTATGCGCGGTCGCGAATTTACAATGAAAGACGCCTACAGCTTTCACTTGGAAGATAGCTGCTTAGAAGAGACCTACCAGAAAATGTACGACGCCTACTGTGCGATTTTCTCTCGCATGGGGCTCGATTTCAGAGCGGTTATTGCTGACTCTGGCTCTATTGGTGGTAACCACTCGCACGAATTCCACGTACTTGCTGAATCAGGTGAAGATGCTATCGCGTTTTCAAGCGACAGCGATTACGCCGCTAATGTTGAAATGGCTGCGGCTGTTGCGCCTGAAAAAGCAGTGCCTTCCGGCGCCGATGTTGAAACCAAAGATGCCAAAGGCAAAGACTTTAATGCGATTTTAAAGAGTGTCGATGCCAACGCTACTAACGCCGTTAAAGTCGTATTAGTAAAAGGGGCTAATGAACTCAATGATAAAGGCGAAGACGTTGTTTGTGATAAATGGGTAGCGCTCGTACTACGTGCAGACCATGAGCTAAACGACATTAAAGCTGAAAAAATAGACGGCGTTGCGATTCCTCTTGTTGAAGCGTCATTTGAACAAGCAAAAGATGTGCTTGGTGTATCGCCTTTCTTTGCAGATGCAACTAACCTGCCCGTACCTGCTTACGTTGACGCAAGTGCAGCAGCCCTTGCTGATTTCACAACAGGTGCTGGCGCAGGCGGAAAAGTTAACGTCAACGTTAACTGGCCAGATGGTATCAATACCGTTGATATCCGCAATGTCGTTGCCGGCGACGCATCACCTGATGGCCAAGGTACGCTCGATATCAAACGCGGTATTGAAGTAGGTCATATCTTCCAGCTTGGTAGAAAATATTCAGAAGCAATGAACTGCGGTGTATTGAGCGAAACAGGCAAGCACCAAACCCTTACTATGGGCTGTTACGGTATTGGTGTATCACGTATTGTGGCGGCGGCCATTGAGCAAAATCACGATAAATTTGGCATAAAGTGGCCAGATCCTATCGCACCGTTTAAAATTGCATTAATACCAATGAATATGCATAAGTCTCACCGTATCAAAGAAGCAGCCGAAGCCCTTTATGAAGAGCTTGTTGCATTAGGCATAGAAGTGCTATTTGACGATAGGAAAGAGCGCCCGGGTGTTATGTTCAATGACATGGAATTAATTGGCATACCTCATAGTATTGTTATTGGTGAAAGAAACCTAGATAATCAACAGGTTGAGTATAAAAATAGACGTACTGGCGAGAAGCAGTTATTAGACCTCAGCGCAGCAAAAGAATTTGTAGCCGCACTCTAACATCTGAACTTGCCCATAAGTTAAGTATAAAGAGGGCGTATGCGGTTAACATTCTATGGCGTTAGAGGGTCTATACCCACTCCGGGAGCAGCTTTCGTCCGCTATGGTGGCAATACAGCATGCGTTCATATCGAGCTTGAGGACGGTACCGATATCGTCCTCGACTCTGGAACGGGTATTCGCCTTCTTGGTGAGCACTTAGCGAAAAAGAACACCCCTATCCATCTTTTGCTGAGCCATAATCATTGGGACCACATACAAGGTTTCCCCTTCTTTCCTCCCATATATCAAGCCGAACGCGAAATAAATATCTATCCAGGACAAATTCTGTTTGAAGAACCGGACCAAATTTTAAAACAAATGGAAGGATCGTTATTTCCCGTACCAAGAAGTGCGCTCAGAGCAAACATCTCGCTTATTGAAATACCGAAAGCGGACAACACCTTTGCAATAGGAAGCGCAAAGATCACGCGACTTGCAATGAATCATCCGGGAAGCGGCAGCGCCTATTGCATAAACGCTGATGGTGTGAAGGTTGCTTACATTACAGATAATGAGCTTTACCCTCCTTATAAGAAAGAAACCGACTTTATTGATTTTGCTAAATTTGCTGAGAATGCAGACTTACTTATTCACGATGCACAGTATATGCTGTCTGATATGCCTGCTAAAAACGGGTGGGGCCACTCTGTGGCTGAGGAGGCGGTTAAACTGGCTATGGCGTCCAATGCAAAAAAATTAGCACTATACAGTCATGATCCAGAACGCACAGATGACGATATAGATGATGTTGTAAAACATTGTAATGAATATGTCACAGTGGCAGAGTCTACTTTACACGTATTTGCTTCCTCAGAAGGCCTCACACTGGACTTCAGTTAAGCATAAAAATAACCCCATGTTACGGAGAATTAAAGGTGTCAGTGTTAAAGCCTTTCGTATTTTTGGCAGCGTTTGCTGCTAGCACAAGTGTGTGTGGACAAGAAACATCCTCAGATGTTGTTAGCACTCAACCTCAAATCGTTGATAGCAGCGAGCAACAAATAAGCAATCAAAACGAAACCAACGATCCCTCTCAAGATGAAGAAGGTATCGAAGTCATTGACATTATAAAGCGTGATACCACCTCAGAAAGCGCGTTAGATGACCGTTTAGAAGGTGATAAAGAAGCGCTGGATAACGTGTTTGCTATTACGCAACATCGACAAAATTACCTGCTTCCCATTACTTACGTTTCCAACCCCAATACCACTGGAAACGAAGACTTGACGGACGAAAACGTCGATAATAAAGAAGCAAAATTCCAAGTCAGTGCCAAACTCCCCCTTTACTTAGAAGATACAGGATTCGACGGGGTGTATTTTGGCTTTACGCTGACATCATTTTGGCAGCTGTATAATAGCGAGGCATCTAAGCCGTTTCGCGAGACCAACTACGAGCCAGAAATTTTTTGGCAGGAAACCGCTGATTATTCCGTACTGGGGTATAAATTTAATACATTTCAAGTAGGCTTCAATCACATGTCTAATGGTCAAAGCGGCCTACAATCAAGAAGCTGGAACCGCTTATTTGCCTCTATTGTATTCAGTGATAACGACGACATTTATTACCTAAAAACCTGGTATCGTATTCCTGAAGACGAAAAAGAAGATCCATTAGATCCTACGGGCGATGATAACCCTGATATAGAGGACTATTACGGGCGAATGGAGTTCGGATATGGTAGAAAAATTGGAGCATTCAAAGTACTCGCCCTACTTAGAAACAATTTAGATTTCGATGAAAACCGAGGCAGTATTCAACTAGATTTGACTTACCCCATTTCTGATAGGTACGAAATCTTACTGCAATATTTCAACGGCTATGGTGATTCACTTATCGACTATAACCGGTCGCAAGAGCGCATTGGTTTGGGTTTCCAGCTGCTTTTCTTATAGGCTGATACCCCTCACCCTATGAAGTAAATCAAGCGCGCTACGCTTACATGTTTAGCGCGCTTTTTATTTAGCTACTCGCTTTTTACAGCGCCTAACTTATTACCCCCGCGGCGCGATATAGCTGAATATGTACATCCACCAGCGCTGCAATATCTCGCTGATACCCTCCACCAATAACGGCTGCAATAGGCACACCTAATTGTTCGGCCAGCGCGAATACGATTTTGTCTCTTTCGTACACCCCTTCGGTGGAGATATGTAAATGCCCTAAATCGTCATTCACGTGCACATCAACACCGGCATCATAAATAATAGCATCGGGCTGAAATTGCCTTTTTGCTAGTGCCAGCGCTTGTTCAAGTGTTTGTAGGTACTCATCATCTTCGGTACCTTTGGCAAGCCCAATATCGATGTCTGATTGCTGCTTTCTATAAGGAAAGTTCTTTTCTCCATGTATAGACAAGGTAAAGATATCTCTATCATTTTCAGCAAGCTTTGCCGTTCCATCGCCTTGGTGCACGTCTAAATCAACGATAAGTACATTATCAATAGCGGACGATTTTTGCATGGTTTTCGCCGCAAGATATAAATCGTTAAATAAACAAAACCCTGAGCCGAAATCAGCAAAAGCATGATGATACCCACCGGTTAAGTTAAGCGCTTTGCCGTGCTGTAATGCTAATGAGGCAGTTAAGCATGTGCCAGCAACCGCGGTTCGGGTGCGCTCGATGAGCTGCTGTGACCACGGAAAACCAATGCGCCGCATGGCTTTCTTATCTAAATTGCCGGATGTGAGCGCCTCTACATATTGACGGTCGTAGTTGTCTGTCAACACAGAGAAATCTAAAGGCGACGGAGTAATAAAACGCGCCTTGTCTATTCCTCGCCTTATTAATTCATCTCGAATACCCACATATTTCTCTATGGGAAAGCGATGCCGTTCGGGAAGGTCTAGCTGACTGTATATGGGGTGAAAGACTAATGGCGTTGTCATCAATTTCGGTACACTCTTCACTTCACGTACTGGTTTTAATTACTTGCGGCTTGGCAACGAAAAAAGGAGCATGACTGCTCCTTTTTCAATAAATAGCGTTTGATACTGACAAAGGGACGCTAGCGGGTCAAACTGTTCACCACTTTTTCTACGTTTTCTGACATACTTTTCATAGAGTGAGACATATCGTCGCGCTGTGCGAGCTGGTGATACTTCTCTGAAGAGTTAACCACATTGCTTATTATCATCTCAACTTGATGCAATACGGCCTCTTGTTCATCTGCAGCCTCGTTAAGCGCAACCACTACACTCGCAGTCTCTTGAATATCTTTTACCACGTTATTTAACGTTTCAAGCGCTGTAGCAGCCTCTGCCGCATTAGTATCGGATAACTGCTTGCCAGAGGACATCGCCGCAACCGCGCCTTTTGCTTCCGCTTCAAAGCTGCTCAAAATATCGTTAATTTCTTTCGTCGATTGCTGCGTTTTAGCGGCGAGGGCGCGCACCTCATCAGCGACCACCGCAAACCCTCGCCCGTGCTCTCCTGCTCTCGCGGCTTCAATTGCTGCGTTAAGCGCTAAAAGATTGGTTTGGTCCGCTATTTCATTGATGACATTCACAACTTTTAAAATATTCGTACTGCGGGTTTGTAAATCTGAAACAATGTCGCTTGATTCAGTCACCGTTTTAGCTAATTGTTTAAACCCGGCATTGGCGCTTTCGAATGTGGCATAACAGCTTGCCACATTTTTTTCAGAATTATTGGTTGCTACCGCTACCTGATCGGTTATCGCTACCAAGTTTTGTACGATTTCTTTTAGCTTGTCAGTACTACTATCTAAAGAGCGGGACGCGTCGCGTTGATCATTAGCGCCTTCCATAATCGACTGACTGACATTCCCAAGGGTACCAAACGCTTTATCAATTTCTCTCTCTGCCTGCTGGAGCTGTGCAACAGACTCTTTTAGCTTGTACTGTAAAGCCCGTGCAGAGTTCGCCAGCATACCAAGCTCATGATCGCTTGTATAAGTAAGCGCATAGTCATAATGACTGTTCGCTAGGTTTGATATACATGCAGCAACCTCTTTAGTAGGCTTAATGACTTGCGAACGCAAGCGGGCGATGACATAAACTACAGACAATACAGACAATACGATTGCTGCCAGTATTATCACCCAAAGCATACTTCGCGTATTCGCTTTAAGTGCAGCAATTGCACTGGCTGAATCCGACGCTATATCTGAGGCAATGCCGCTTAAAAGCTTCGCCGGCTCTCTATCAATACCACGAACATAACTATCGCCTACTTTTGGATCAAACCCCGAATCGACAAATGCGTTGTAACCTTCGCGGTATTTTTCAGCCATGACGGCGTGAGCCTGTTGAAACTGCCTAATGTTCGATTTAACGCTATCGTTGATAACCGCACTTGATAACATTTTGTCGAATTGGCGAGTAATATCCGCTTCACGTTGTTTGAAGCGCTCCCAATATTTTACTCTATCCTCTTTTTTATGGCCGCGAAGCAGTACGTTTTTCCACTCTTGCACCTGAGTTTTAAACGTACTAAGCGTAGTATTTACGTCACGCTCTGACTGTACTAGGGTATTTTCTAGTTCATCAAAAGCATTAAGCAGTGAAAACGATTTTAAAATAGACGCACCGTTTAACAATACGAGGATAAAGAAGCTGGCTAGAACGGGCGTCATCACCAAACGGCTGATGCTAGTGTAGTTGAACACGGCTTAACCTTTAGTATAAATTCAAAGAAGGACGTCGCCATTAAATGATATTTTTATGACGGTATGGTTACATGGTACGTATAAATAAGCATACGTTTATATAACGATTCATACGAATATTGTTCGCAGTAGCCCCCACAAAAAAAGAGCCCGAAAGCTCTTTTTTGTTTATTGCATTAAAGCAGGTTATTCCCACTCAATGGTAGCAGGCGGTTTACCTGAAATATCATAGACCACACGGCTGATACCGTCGATTTCGTTGATAATCCGGTTCGACACTTTACCTAAGAAATCATATGGAAGGTGTGCCCAATGCGCTGTCATAAAGTCGATGGTTTCTACCGCACGTAAACTTACTACCCAGTCGTATTTACGGGCATCACCCATTACGCCTACCGAGCGCACAGGAAGGAATACCGTGAACGCTTGGCTAACTTTTTGATACAAATCAGCCGCGTATAGTTCTTCGATAAAGATAGCATCGGCACGACGCAGTAAGTCGCAATACTCTTTCTTTATCTCGCCTAACACACGTACGCCTAGTCCCGGACCAGGAAACGGGTGACGGTATAGCATGTCGTACGGCAAACCTAGCTCTAGGCCGATTTTGCGTACTTCGTCTTTAAATAGCTCACGCAGTGGCTCGACAAGACCCAGTTCCATATCTTCTGGAAGGCCGCCTACGTTATGGTGAGACTTAATTACGTGTGCTTTACCTGTTGCAGAGCCCGCTGACTCGATCACGTCTGGGTAGATAGTACCCTGTGCTAGCCACTTGGCATTTTCTAACTTACTCGCCTCTTCATCGAATACGCGAACAAACTCGTTACCGATGGCTTTGCGCTTAAGCTCTGGGTCTTCAATGCCTTTAAGGCGGTCTAAGAAACGCCCTTCTGCATCGACACGGATAATGTTTAACCCAAAGTGGTCGCCAAACATTTCCATTACCTGGTCAGCTTCATTTAGGCGTAACAGCCCGTTATCTACAAATACACAGGTGAGGTTTTTGCCTATAGCACGGTGAAGCAGCATGGCAGTAACTGAAGAGTCTACGCCACCTGAAAGACCAAGAATAACTCTCTCATCACCTACTTTTTCTTTAATGCGCTCAATGGCATCTTCTATTATCGCTCCTGCCGTCCACAGCTTTTCACACTTACAAATATCCATTACGAATTGGGTAAGTAAGCGCATACCTTGGCGGGTGTGAGTCACTTCTGGGTGGAATTGAACACCGTAGAATTGCTTCTCTTCGTTATACATTGCAGCGTGAGGGCATGACGCCGTTTGCGCAATAGTTTCAAAGCCTTCAGGAATAGCGGCCACTTTGTCCCCATGACTCATCCATACATCAAGCAGGGCTGCGCCGTTATCACCAATGGCATCTTCAATTTTATCAAGTAGCGGGCTTGGTTTAATCACTTCAACCTGCGCGTAGCCAAACTCGCGCTTATCAGAACCTAATACACCACCGCCTAATTGGTGAGCCATTGTTTGCATGCCGTAGCACACGCCTAATACAGGCACACCAGCTTCAAATACATAATCTGGCGCTCGCGGAGAGCCTTCTTCTGTGACCGACTCAGGCCCACCAGATAAAATGATACCTTGCGGATTGAATTCGCGAATTTGCTCTTCCGTGACATCCCAAGCCCATAGCTCACAGTAAACACCAATTTCGCGAACGCGACGTGCAATTAACTGCGTGTATTGCGAGCCAAAATCCAAAATGAGTATGCGTTGGTCGTGGATATTTGTGGTCATGTTTTGTTTTTACCCGTTAAATAAAAGAACAAAGGCTGGTGTAGTACCAGCCTCGCAGTCGTCGGTCGCCTTAACCTAAACGGTAATTTGGCGCTTCTTTGGTTATGCTTACATCGTGTACGTGACTCTCGCCCATTCCGGCAGACGTAACGCGCACGAATTGCGCTTTGGTGTTCATCTCTTCAATAGTAGCACAGCCAGTTAAGCCCATAGCTGAACGTAAACCGCCCATTTGCTGATGAATAATGTTCGCAATCGGCCCTTTATAGGCGACGCGACCTTCGATACCTTCTGGTACCAATTTTTCAGCGTTGTTAGACTCTTGGAAGTAACGATCTGATGAACCATGGCTTTGGTTCATTGCACCTAGCGAGCCCATACCGCGGTACGACTTGTAGTAGCGGCCTTGGAACAGCTCTACTTCACCTGGTGATTCTTCGGTGCCCGCTAGCATACTGCCAACCATTACACAGCTTGCGCCGGCAGCCAGTGCCTTGGCAATATCACCAGAGAAACGAATACCGCCGTCAGCAATAACGGGAATATCGGTATCTTCAAGCGCTTCAACAGCATCAGATACCGCAGTAATTTGGGGTACACCGCACCCGGTTACGATACGGGTAGTACAAATTGAACCAGGGCCAATACCTACTTTAACCGCATCTACGCCCGCATCAGCTAGTGCTTTTGCGCCGTCGCCCGTTGCAACGTTACCCGCAATAATTTGGATGTCTGGGAAATCTGCGCGTACTTTCTTAACGCGGTCAATAACGCCCTGTGAGTGGCCGTGTGAAGTATCGATAAGCAGAACGTCAACGCCAGCGTCAACCAATAGTGCAATTCGCTCATCAGTACCTGGCCCTACACTCACTGCAGCGCCAACACGAAGGCGGCCTAATTCATCTTTACATGCATTAGGTTTATTTTCAGCTTTTTGAAAGTCTTTAACGGTGATGAGGCCGGTTAGCTTGAATGCATCATCAACGACGAGAATTTTTTCAATACGGTGTTCGTGCATAAGGTCTAACACCACGTCAGAGCTTGCACCCTCTTTAACCGTAACCAAATCATCTTTGCCGGTCATCACATTGCTAATAGGTAGCTCTAAGCGCTTTTCAAAGCGAAGGTCTCGACCAGTAACAATACCAATAAGGTTATTGTCTTTATCTGTTACAGGGAAACCCGAGTAACCAAGGCGTTTAGAAAGGGAAATAACGTCACCGATAGTCGCATCTTTATCTACCGTTACCGGGTCAGATACCACACCACTTTCGTATTTTTTAACTTCGCGTACGTGTTTAGCTTGCTCTTCTGGCTTCATATTCTTGTGAATGAAACCAATACCACCCTCTTGCGCTAACGCGATTGCTAGGCGGGCTTCAGAAACCGTGTCCATGGCAGCTGACACCATTGGGATATTAAGCGTTACATTACGCGTAAGGCGCGTTTGTAAGTTTGCAGTGTGAGGGAGGACGGTCGAGTGGCCGGGAACCAGCAACACATCGTCGAACGTCAGGGCTTCTTGGATGATACGTAGCATGCAACAACACCTATTCAGTTGAGGGTTAATTGCGGCGCAATTGTAGTGTTTTTTGTTTTTCAGGTAAACTCTAAATGTATTAAACCTTGTGATTTTTTTTATGTTTACAAATTCGCCATCTACCTCTCGACAAATTTTAACAGTTACTAAGCTAAATCGCCTCGCCAGAACCGTACTAGAGGGCGAAATTGGTCTTATTTGGCTATCTGCGGAAATATCAAACTTCGTGGCCGCCGCTTCAGGGCATTGGTACTTCACCCTGAAAGATAATAAAGCGCAAGTTCGCGCCGCCATGTTTAAAGGCGCTAATCGCAATGTACGCCTTCGCCCAAAAGAAGGCGATAAAATTTTAGTGCGCGCTTCGGTAGGACTATATGAAGCCCGCGGTGACTATCAACTTGTTGTTGAGCACATGGAAAGCGACGGTGAAGGTGCGCTTAAGCAAGCGTTTGAAGCATTAAAATTCAAGCTTAATAATGAAGGGCTATTTGATGCAACGAATAAGCGGCCACTGCCTGAACGTATAAATCGCATTGGAGTGATCACTTCATCAAGCGGCGCAGCGCTTCACGATGTCTTAAGCGTATTGAAACGCAGAAGTCCGCAAACTGAGGTTATTGTTTACCCATCTATGGTACAGGGTGAAGCCGCACCGCTTCAGCTAATTAATGCGCTGCGTAAAGCTAACCAACGTTCAGAGGTCGACGTGCTTCTACTCACCAGAGGCGGAGGCTCGCTGGAAGATTTATGGTGCTTTAACGATGAAAGCTTGGCCAGAGAAATAGCCGCCAGTCCCCTTCCCATCGTGAGCGCCGTTGGCCACGAAGTAGACTTTACCATTAGCGACTTTGTGGCTGATGTACGCTCTCCCACCCCATCTGCTGCGGCAGAAATTTTAAGTCAAGACTCTACAGCGCTCTATCAAACCATAAACCAGCAGAAGCAGCGTTTGGCCCGCGCGATGAACCATTGTATTCAGGCGAATAAGCAACAACTGACCCTTAAAAAGCAGCGCTTAGATGCTCTGCACCCGCAAAGTCGTATACAGTCTCAGTGGCAAACCTTAGACAGGTTACAGCTGTGCTTAGTACACGCAATGCAAAGGGATATGTCCACGGCGGAAAAGCGCGTTCATGCGCTTAACTACCGATTAAATCAACAATCGCCTGCGGCGCGTGTAGCCCGAGCGAAAGACAAACTTAGTTACGCAAACGCTAAGTTGATCGCTACTATGACTACCTTGCTCAAAAACAAGAAAAGTGAACTCGGTGGTTCCGTAACACTCTTACAATCTGTAAGCCCGCTCTCTACGTTGGCTCGAGGCTACAGCATTACCCTTACTGATAGCACTACGGTTAATAACGTTAGCAAGGTTAATGTAGGCGATGAGATAAAAACACGAGTGACTGATGGCGAAATAACCAGTACAGTGACAAATATTCAACGGCAATAGGTAGCCTTTAGTTTTATGCCCGTTAAGGTAAACCCGAATTCTTTTTTCACATTACACCGACGGGCGCTTTTTGCAGCACCCGTTATACAGGGGTTTGTGTTGCTTTTTACCCTGTATTTTTCCCTCTCACTTTTACCCAGTTTGGCCTGGGGAGCCGAAGTTAACCTACCGGTATCCGTTTTCTCTACCTATCCCAGCGACGCCCTGCAACAATCCTGTCAAACCCAACGCCAAATAGATGTTGAAACTAAAACGGTCACTTCTTTTAAACCTCAACATGAAAGTATTGATGGCTACGTCAATGAAAGTGCCTTATTTGCTAACAACGAATTATGTATCGAAGATGCCATATCCCCCGATGCCTTTATTGAGCAAATAATAAAATCTGGCGTTTTTACTAACCTTCGCCCTTTTGGCGAGGGTAACGACTACGAATTGCTTATAGCAAATGTCGGCCCAGCACCAAGTTCTACACATGATAATTTAATGCCAAAAGACGCTAAACAATATGCTGAATTTACAATACAGTGGCGCGGCATTGAAATAGACTCAGCGTCGTTTAGTGCGTCATTAAATAACGATACTAATAAAATAAAAAGTAAAAGGCAGGGTTCACAAGAAGGTATAGCTAACGCCCAACAACAAGCCCCACAAACACTTGTTTCAAAATGGCTTGACTATGCAGAACGTACGGGGCTATTCACAAGCCAATATTTATTTACCGCGCTAGAGGCAAGCAATTATGAAAGCGCGTTACAGGTACCTAGTGCGGTGGGTGAATTTACCAAATTAGCTACTCAGCTTTACGCTGACCCCTTTAGCGGCGCGATAACCCGTTATACGCATCCGGCATACGAAGATGCATTAATTGACGTTACCGTTTACCCCTTTTTAGAACAACTTACTCTCGACGAAAATGAGTTGCTGCCAAAGCAGTTAGAGGAAGACCTAAAGCGAGCCAAGAGTAACGCACAAATACAAAAACTCACCTTGTCCCAAGTAAAGCCCGCTGCTCGCTACGAGGTTAATAATCAAATTTTTGGATGGCGATTAGGCCTTAGCGCAACTTCTGAATCATCACCATCTATCTATGCCACCACCTACGTTTTTCGACGACAAGATAAAATTATTAAAGTATCTACCACTTTCCCGCCCGACTATTCCGACAATATAGTGGATAAACTCATTGTAAAAATAGAAGTACCAGAAGAATCTAAAATGATGAAAAACGTGCGCGCACTGCTGTTGCAGCGGCCTCAACAGTAAGTACATTTGCCATTGGGTAGCTTACATTGATATTCAGGCAATTAAGCGAGGTCGCTATTTCGCGGAAAGACGCTTGATAAAAGAGGTTTTAGGCGTTGCTTTTGGCTTCACATTATCGCTAAGTACATAAGTTTTTAACTGTTCTTTTGGTTTGTATCTGTCATACCAGTTATACACCTGGTTTTTTTGAAGTGATGAGGTGTGGTTATATGATTTCACTACTGACACAGTAACTCCCTAATGCTGCTTGCCAATGTCATTTATAAATGATGTTTATTGCTGTTTAGCAAGCCCTCGCCGTAGACAGAAGAACATGCGTAGCAACTAGGTAGTGCAAAAAGAACACCAGCATTCAATTAATTACGCATATTTCTACGCATGCGCTTTTCTATTGATAGCGCGCCCGGTACACGTCGTAAACATAAGTAATGAAGCCTCTCTTGCCTCGACTCGGCCCACCCATTCCTGCAAGGTTTACACGCGCCATGTAATTCGATACATCAAGACTTCGTGCCCTATATATCCTGCACGTACTGCTTAGGAGGCTGGAATAAGCGAAATACCCATCAAAGGCAAAAAGGTTTAGATTATGTGGAGTTTTACTCACAATATAGCGAGGGGCGGCAGCTTAAAAGCACGCAAATAAAGGAAGGGGTTGCTACCTAGATACAACTAGGTAGCTATTTAAATCGACGCTTACTTTTTCTCTTTGTAGTAAGACATCATACGACGGCGCTTGCGCTGCTGCGCCAAAGTAAGGTTGTTCTTTTTACCTTCAAAAGGGTTGTTACCCTCTCTGAACTCAATCTTGATAGGCGTGCCCATTATTTCTAACGCTTTTCTGAAGTAGTTCATTAAGAAGCGTTTATACGAGCTCGGTAAATCATCTACCTGATTACCATGAATAACGATAACAGGTGGGTTGTACCCGCCTGCATGAGCGTATTTCATTTTCACCCTGCGACCGCGCACAAGTGGCGGTTGGTGGTCATCTTGCGCCATTTCCATAATTTGAGTAAGCAGCGCAGTATTAATACGCTTCGTCGCGCTCATGTAAGCTTCTTGTACCGACTCAAATAAGTTTCCAACGCCTGAACCGTGCAAAGCAGAAATAAAGTGAATACGCGCGAAGTCTATAAAGCCTAGACGACGGTCCATCTCGCGCTTTATATCATCTTTAATATCGGTACTTAACCCATCCCACTTATTTACCGCCACCACCAGTGAGCGTCCAGAATTGAGTACAAAACCCAATAAACTCAAATCTTGATCGGTGATGCCTTCTCTTGCATCGATAACCAGCAGCACGACGTTGGCTTCTTCGATAGCCTGTAGCGTTTTTACAATCGAGAATTTTTCTACCGCTTCGCTGATTTTTTTACGCTTTCTAACACCTGCGGTGTCAATCAAAATATATTCTCGTTCGTCCCTTTCCATTGGGATGTAAACGCTGTCGCGTGTGGTACCAGGCATGTCGTAAACGACCACCCGCTCTTCACCAAGAATACGGTTTGTTAACGTAGACTTACCCACATTTGGCTTACCCACAATAGCCAGTTTAATAGGCAACTCTTGTAAGCGCTGACGCTGACTTTCTGCATCTTCCTCTTCTTCAGGCGCTTCGTCGATGATCTCCATATCAGGGAAGTCTGACTCAAGGGGTTTTAGCGCATCTTGCAGTAACTGGCTAACACCGCGACCATGTGCCGCAGCAATTTGCTTTATTGCACCAAGTCCGAGGGAGTAAAACTCTGCACTTTCACTGTCACCGTCAATACCGTCAACTTTGTTAGCAACGACAAAGATCTGTTTATTAATACGGCGTAAGTGATCGGCAATACCTTGATCTGCAGGAAGTAAACCCGCTCGTGCGTCAACCAAAAACAGTACGACGTCTGCTTCTTCTATGGCTAAAAGCGACTGCTGTGCCATTTCTGCATCAATGCCCTCTTCGTCGCCTGTAATACCGCCGGTATCCACTACAATAAACTGACGCTTTTCAAATTTCGCTTGGCCGTATTTACGGTCACGAGTTAGCCCCGGATAGTCAGCAACAAGTGCGTCACGGGTATTTGTAAGGCGATTAAACAAGGTTGACTTACCTACATTCGGGCGGCCAACCAAAGCAACAACGGGTAACATTTATCAGATCCTAAGGGTCATGAAAGCTAAAAAAGCACAAGCCACACACCAAATACAACTAACTTGGTTTTGAGATTGCGTCTCTAAATACGTGGTGTTTTACAAGAGGCTTTTGAGAATGGCCGCATTATACCTTGTTCACTACCTAATACCAATGCAGTTCGCTGCGAGTTTAATCGTGAGCCTTTCGAGAATGCCTAGGGGTTATTTAATCGGTTGATGGGTTTTCGCCCGCCAAAAGAAAAGGCGCTTCAAGTATGCCTTGAAGCGCCTTCGTTAAGCTTATTTACTGTAGCGTATCTACATCGATTAGTTAGGTACTTGTACCGATGCCACTACACCATTTCGCGTAACAGCAACAACACTGTCGTCAACTTTTAGCGGTGCTGCGAAAATAGCGTCGTCTTCGTCATCGCCACCCACATCCAGTCGCGCTACCACTTCGCCAGTTTCTTGCTCAATCCAATGCAAGAAGCCCCAGTTGTCGCCAACCACAATGTGATCGCCAACCGGTGTAGCCGCAGTTAATGAGCGCTTCTTGAGCAAACCCTGAGACCATAGCTCTACGCCATTTCGTCTATCCAGCGCGTATACATTTGAGTTGTTATCAACAACAAAAATCTTATTGCCGTCGATGTTCAAGTTACGAAACGATGCGTATTCACGCTTCCAAATAACCCGGCCCGAGCGCAATTCAACGGCTGCTAGCGTGCCGTTATACGAAACCGTGTAAACTGTTCCACCAAATAAAACAGGTGTTGTATCAATATCGACAATACGCTCAAGTTCTGTTGCACCTGATGGTGTTGCTATAACCGTTTCCCACGCCAACACACCGGTTTCGATAAGGTTTACCTGAATTTTTCCGGTGGGTGTTCCAACTATGACACCACCGTTTGAGGCGATAGGACCTGAAATACCACGAAGTGTTAACGGGGGCGTGTCACCTTCATGTCTCCACACCTCTTCGCCAGTACGGGTATTGAAGCCAAAAAGGCTACCTGCACCTGTGTTTACCACAAGGATACCCTCATCGGCAGCTGGCGCCGCTAAGATTTCACCTGGCACGGTTGCATCCCACGCCAGTTCGCCGGTTTCTGCGTCCATCGCGGCGATATAGCCATTTTCAGTACCAATAAATACGTGTCTATCTGCTACTGAAATACCACCGATCCGTGCTGTTTCACCGCTGCGCCATAATTTGGTTACTGCGCTCATCATGCTTTCAGAGCGAAATTGCGCGAAATCTTTTTCCCACAACACTTTACCCGTTTCCGGCTCCATCGCCACTACTGCGCCGTGACGGTCTGCTGCGTAAAGCTTATTATAAGCATAGACAGGACGAAGGCGAGAAAAGTAATGATCAACACCATCACCAATATCACGCTCCCAAGCCAGCGTTGGAGAGAATTTGGCTTCAATTGGTTTTAAACGACGAATTTCGATTTCTTCTTCGTCAGCAAACCAGTCTGAAATTGTAGAGCAGCCAGACATTGTGATAGACACTGCTAATGCCATACCTATCGTGCGAGCAAATCGACCTTTACGGCCACACGTGTTGTGAAACAAATTGCGTACCTCTTTATTTTTTATACCAGCCCAAAGGCTAACGCTTACTGAGATGCTGAAACCGATAAGTTATCTAGCTTCATTTGTAAAAGCGGGTTATTGGCATTTTTTTCTAACGCATTTGAATAAGCTAAACGAGCATCATCAAACTTACCTTGTTTTTGATACACATCGCCTTTTAATTCAGAAATCTCTGCTGAAAATGCGTCGTTAGTTACGTTGCTAAGCGTAGACAACGCCGCGTCCAGCTGGTTCATTTCAATTTGCACTCGAGACAAACGAAGTGACGCAAGTACCTTAAGCTCGTCATTTTCAGCAAAGGTGACTACGCTATTTAAATGAGACGCAGCGGCATCTAAATCGCCGGCGTCTACTGCTTGTTTCGCGGCAAGAAGACCGGCAATGCTGGCATAGCCACTGTCTTTGTTTTCTTCAATGAACGCATTCACTTTAGCATCGCTACCTTCGCTTCCGAAGGTTTCAACCGCATTTTGATAAGCAACTGATGCTGCTTCTTTGCTCTCAATTTGTGTTTCTGAATAGTAGCGCCAGCCCCAAAGGCCGCCTAAACCTAGCGCTGCGCCCACAATGATGGCAGTACCGTGCTCTTTCCAAAAACGCTTTATCGCTTCTACTTGTTGTTCTTCTGTTGCGAACTGTTCCATGATGTCCTCTTCTTATTTTGCGCTCAGCATCTCAGCAACCTTATCCGCTAAGGTGTCAAAGCTTACTGTAACTTGTTCTTGACCGTCGCGTAGTGGTTTTACACCCACTTCACGAGACTGCATTTCGTCACTACCTAACAACAGCGCCAAACGTGCACCGGTTTTGTCTGCACGCTTCAATTGCTTTTTAAAGTTGCCGCCACCGCAGTGCATCATAATGCGGATATTAGGCAGCGCGTTACGAAGCGCTTCTGACACTTCTATGGCATAAGGCTGGGCATCGTCACCCATAGCTGTCACGTAAACATCGGCAAAGCTTGTATCTTGGCCTTCTTCGGTTAGCGTAGTCAGTAACAGTACCAAACGTTCAATACCCATGGCAAAACCAACCGCTGGAGTCGCTTTACCACCTAACTGTTCGACTAGACCATCATAACGACCGCCAGCACACACTGTGCCCTGCGCACCCAAGCTATCGGTTACCCATTCAAACACTGTTCTGTTGTAGTAGTCTAACCCACGCACTAAGCGCGGGTTAATTTCAAATTCGATACCGGCTTGTGTAAGTCGCGCACACAATGTGTCGAAATGTGCCTTAGACTCATCATCTAAGTGGTCGATAAGGGCCGGCGCGTCTGCAATGGCAGCCTGAACATCTGAGTTCTTCGAATCAAGCACGCGAAGCGGGTTGGTTTCAAGGCGACGCAGCGAATCTTCATCAAGCTGGTCAGCTCTTTCCTTTAAAAACGCCACAAGAGTATCGCGGTACGCCGCACGTGCCTCGTTCGAGCCTAGCGTGTTGATTTGTAGTTTTACATGCTGCTCTATGCCAAAGGATTTCCAGAAGCGTGCACTAAGGAGGATCACTTCTAAATCTATGTCAGGTCCATCCATGCCATAGGTTTCAACGCCAAATTGGTGAAACTGGCGATAGCGACCTTTTTGTGGGCGCTCGTGGCGAAACATTGGGCCCATGTACCATAGTCGCTGTTGCTGGTTATACAGTAACCCATGCTCGTTACCCGCACGCACGCAACTTGCTGTACCCTCTGGACGCAGCGTCAAGCTATCGCCATTTCTATCTTCAAAGGTATACATTTCCTTTTCAACGATATCGGTAACTTCACCAATAGAGCGCTTAAATAGATCGGTGCTTTCAACGATGGGGGTGCGTATTTCCTGGTAGCCATAACTCGCCACAACCTGACGAAGTACAGATTCTACCTTTTGCCATGTGCCGGAAATCTCCGGTAGGCAGTCATTCATGCCTCGAATTGCCTGAATAGTCTTAGCCACGTGAAATTCTCATACTGCTAAATAGTGAAAAGCCCCGCATTATAGGGGCTTTGGGAGTAAACAACAACGAACAAAAAGGTCTCTTAGTCTTTCACCGAAACCTGAATTTTATTTTGCTCGCTTAGGCGCGCTGCTTTAGCACGGATTTTCGCTTCTAGCTTGTCAACGAGATCGTCATTTGGAAGGCGCTCTTTAACCCGTTTCCCGTCCTCGTAAAGGCCGCTCATATTGCGTGCGCCGGTAAGCCCTAAGTCTGATACTTCAGCTTCCCCAGGGCCGTTAACCACACACCCGATAATGGAAACATCCATTGGGGTTAGAATATCTTCTAGCCTCTGCTCTAACGCGTTTACCGTGCCGATAACGTCAAACTCTTGTCTTGAGCAGCTAGGGCATGCAATAAAGTTGATACCGCGAGAGCGAATGCGCAGCGACTTTAAGATATCGAAGCCAACTTTGATTTCTTCGACCGGGTCAGCAGCAAGTGAAACACGTACTGTATCACCTATGCCTTCGGCCAGAAGCATACCCAAACCGACGGCACTTTTAACCGCCCCAGCTCGTTGCCCTCCGGCTTCGGTAATACCTAAATGAAGGGGTTGGTCGATTTTTTGTGCCAATAAGCGATAGGCGCCAACAGCCAAAAATACATCAGAAGCTTTAACACTGACTTTGAACTGGTCAAAATTGAGTTTATCTAGAATATCTACATGGCGCATGGCTGACTCAACCAGCGCTTCTGGCGTGGGCTCACCATACTTTTCTTGTAAGTCTTTCTCTAGCGATCCGCCATTAACACCAATCCGAATAGGAATATTTTTGTCTTTCGCGCAGTCAAC
Organism: Alteromonas sp. G5_S2_22_S1; assembly: GCF_054968525.1. Classification (NCBI taxonomy): domain Bacteria; kingdom Pseudomonadati; phylum Pseudomonadota; class Gammaproteobacteria; order Alteromonadales; family Alteromonadaceae; genus Alteromonas; species Alteromonas sp. G5_S2_22_S1. Next base: position 39,300 of record NZ_JBQKUJ010000006.1, read on the forward strand.
CACAGACCGAATGCGCTCCATATTGCCAATGTTGCCCGGGTTTATGCGCAAGCAGTCTACGCCGTACTCTGCCACTTTCAGGGCTATACGATAGTCAAAGTGAATATCGGCGACCAAGGGTACGCTTACCTGCTTCTTTATTTCCTTGAATGCTTCTGCCGCTTCCATGGTAGGTACAGATACACGAACTATCTCACCACCGACAGCTACAATTCGGTTTATCTGATCTACTGTCGCTGCCACATCTGTGGTGCGAGTATTTGTCATGGATTGAACAGCAATGGGAGCACCATCGCCAATGGGAACATTACCTACATTAATACGCGTAGACTTTCTGCGTTTAATAGGGCTTTCTGCAAACATCTAATTACCTATAAAGGAAGTGCGAACCGAGCTGTTTTACCATTTTGGTATGAAGAAATATCAACAGACTCGCCGTTAACTGATATGCGCACATTATCCGGTGCACCGAGCGTAACTTCAACAGGAGGTACGCCTTGAATTTCCATAACGCGCCCTTTTTGCTTAACCCCATAGGCTATTGCTTCACCAGACGCGTCTTTAATATTTACCCAGCAATCATCGTCAAAGGTAAAAGTCATTGAGATAGGTGCTGCACTACTTTGTGTATTGATTTTCAGGCCAGACTGTTGAGCTTCATTGTCGCCGCTAACTAGCGCCGTTAGATTATTGCTATCATCGACGGTTGTATCTGGGGCCGAGATAGCCCCATCGTTTAAACTACCGTCTTGAGCAAAGTCATCATCTTGTGGGCCGGTGTCTTCGCCAGATTGCGACTCGCCCACTTCAGCGCTACGCGACGTTAACGTGTCATTACCTAAGGTTGATGCTTGCGAGGCAGTATTGTCTGATGAAATACGCTTTTCGGCCTGTGAACTACTCGTTCCACGTTCGGTTGATGAAATAGGCGTATTAGCAGCTTCACGCTTGACCGCTTCGGTAAGGGGTAACTCGGCAACAGACTCGTCATTAGGTTGTTGATACCACCAGACCACTACACCGGCTATAATAAGAAGCAGAATAATGTAAGTAACCATCATCCATCTGTCATCGTGTGTCTGTTTTGCGACACGCTTTGAAAAACTTTGTAGCTTTTCAGAAGACGGAACAGATGTTTGGTTGTGAAACCGCTCAAACGCTTCAATAACCTCATGAGAATTCATGCCTAATTGCTTAGCATAATTTCTTACGTATCCCTTCGTAAACGTAACCGACGATTTCTCATCAATAACGTCACTTTCTAAATCATTGATTTGAAATGATTTTAGAAATAATTTATCGGCAATGTCTTGTTGGGACAAACCTAGCGTTTCACGGCGCGCTTTTAGCATTGCCCCCGGGCTTGGCGTATTTTCTTGTTGTTGCGAAGTTACTTCTTGATTCGCTTTTTCTTCTGACACCATTAAACCTTATTCCTCCTGCATATTCGGTGGTACTAACCAAAGCGTCTGACCAGCAATAATAGCGCCAGTATTTTCTAGGTTATTCCACTTTAGCAGTGTCGCCATTTTGATATTGTGCAATAAAGAAATACGATATAAGTTTTCACCTTCTTTTACTACATGGAATTTGTCACTTTGCTCAGATAATTCAATATTTTGCTTTTGTTCGTTATCTGAAGGGGATGTTGAAGTTGTGGTTTGCTCATCGTCATTGGGCTCAACACGCTGGCTTTGCTCCCCCGCATCATCAAGTTCTGCCTCTGAAGTGGTTGATTGCTCTGCCTTTTCGCCCTGTTTTTGCTTTTCCACTTGAGCGTCCGCCTGCTGGCTTTCTACTTCGTTGACAGGCGAAGACTTAACAGTTCTAACGACCCTATTTTGCAAACTATCTCGTTGAACAAGGTAGCGTTTCGTCAGTTCACTTTCGGGAAACACCGAAACCATCATTTCGCCATAGTCGCTAGCCGCTTCAAGATCCCCTTGGCCTTTGGCAACTTCATACGCTAACCATAAATAGTCAGGTGTGATTTTTGCGACGCGCTCGTATTTACTCAATGAAGACTCAGCAAGGCCCCACTGCTCAGACACAGCGTAGAGCTCGCTTAATAGAAAGAGGGTTTTTCCTCGGGCTGGTTGGTGTTTCAAGGCGTCTTGAAGGTAGCCTATCGCCTCATCCACTTTTCCTTGGCTTTGTGCACATAGCGCAAGGTTTTCGTAAGTTTGCGCTGCATTTGCATAAAGGCGGTTGTTGATAGCATCAAAGAAATAGGCTTTAGCTTTATCGTATTCCCCGTTTTGACACTTAAACGCACCATAGCTGTTTGCAATGTCACCATTCTCAGGCGCTAAGTCTATCGCTGTTTTGTAGAACTCTTCGGCACGGCGGTTGTCGCCTACTAGTTGATAGTAGTAGGCCATGGCAAACTGAACATCGGCAGAGCGAGGGTCAAAAGCCAGCGCTTTGTCTAAATTCTTTTTCGCTTGCGTGTAGTTGTTATTTTGAAGGTAGGTAAGACCAAGGGACGTTCTCGTTTTAGCGGCTTCCTCATGATCGAAGTTGCCCCCGTATAAATCAGACTGGCTGTTGCTCACACAGCCAGTCACCATTATAACAGCACTCAATAAACTAACCCGAAGTGAAGTACGCAATCCCGCAACCATAGTCTTACCCTATTATCTTAATGATTATTGGGCCATTTTTACCGAAATCGCTTCGCCCTTCACCTGTTTTTTTAACAATCTTTTCGTTCTATCAACTACATCGCCTACTAATTGACCGCACGCAGCATCAATATCATCGCCGCGGGTCTTGCGAACAACCGTGGTAAACCCGTATTCCATAAGCACTTTCGAGAATCTATCGATACGGGAGTTACTCGAGCAGGTGTATGGTGACCCCGGGTATGGGTTGAACGGTATTAAATTAATTTTACTCGGCGTATCTTTTAATACTTTCGCCAGCTGGTGCGCTTGTTCAGTACTGTCGTTGATATTTGAAAGCATCACGTACTCAACCGTTACACGGCCCTGGTTTGCCTTTGATTTCGCTAGATAACGACGTACGCCTGCTAAGAATGCTTCTATATTGTATTTCTTATTAACCGGCACGATTTCGTTGCGTAGTTCATCCGTTGGCGCGTGAAGCGATATCGCAAGGGCTACATCTATTTGGTCGCCCAGCATATCAAGCGCTGGCACCACGCCAGAGGTACTTAACGTTACGCGACGTTTAGACAAACCAAACCCAAAATCATCTAGCATGATATCCATAGCCGGTACAACGTTTTTAAGGTTAAGTAATGGCTCACCCATGCCCATCATTACTACGTTGGTGATTGGGCGTTTACTTGAGTCTTTCGACAGACCAAGGAATGTAGCAACACGCCATACCTGACCAATAATTTCGCTGACGCTAAGGTTTCGATTAAACCCCTGCTGCGCCGTCGAGCAGAACGTACACTCTAGTGCACAACCTACTTGTGATGAGACACACAAGGTTGCGCGATCGGTTTCGGGGATCCACACCGATTCCACTTCCTGTCCACCTTCAAGGGTCAATGCGAACTTGATAGTACCGTCACTGGCTTCTTGAAAATACGCAATTTCAGGTGCTTTAATTTCACAGTTCTCAATAAGCATGGCACGAAGGTTTTTATTGAGGTTACTCATTTCCTCGAAATCGCTAACACCGTGCTGGTAAATCCATTTCATTACCTGATCGGCACGAAACGGCTTCTCGCCCATTTCCTTGAAGAAATTGCGCAAGCCTTCGCGATTTAGGTTTAATAAGTTAGTTTTTGCCATGAATAAGATGACCCTTTTACCTTCGAGGGTTCCCCCTCTTACTGCTGAAATTGATGTAATAACCAGCGTTCTGACTACCTAATGAGCAGAGGACGTGCGCTGATTAAAATTTGCGCGGATTCTACCACAGATGAGAAATGAGAAAAAGTCGATTTAGCGCAGAGTATGGTTAAGATTGCCGTGCCAGCGAGGTTGCTTCCACTTGGCAAATAGATGGTACCCCCAAGCACCTTAGTTAGTGATTTTCGTTGTTACTTTCAAGCGCGGCTTCAAGCGCAGCTGTGAAAAAAGCGAATAGGTGAAGAGAAGATGAGGGTAAGCGACGATTTAATTAGGCTGTAAGAAACCGTTGCAAACGCCGAAAACAAAAAAACGAGGCGCTAAGGCCTCGTTTTTTCCTACCAGCGTATTCTTAGCGAGTACGTGGGCAGATTTCTTCTTCAGAGAAGAAGTAAGCAATTTCGCGTGCTGCTGACTCAGGCGCGTCAGAACCGTGAACTGCGTTTTCGTCGATTGACGCAGCGTAGTCTGAACGTAATGTACCTGCAGCTGCATCAGCTGGGTTAGTTGCGCCCATGATTTCACGGTTAGCTAGAACAGCATTTTCGCCTTCTAGTACTTGAACCATAACTGGACCAGACGTCATGAAGTCAACAAGTGCGCCGAAGAAAGGACGCTCTTTGTGTTCTGCATAAAAGCCTTCTGCTTGCTCTTTGCTCATGTGGATCATCTTAGATGCCACAATGCGAAGACCTGCAGATTCGAAACGGTTGTAAATTGCACCGATAACGTTTTTAGCTACCGCATCAGGCTTGATAATCGAAAAAGTACGCTCAAGAGCCATGTTATCTCTCCAAACAAATAATAGTGTATGTATCTTAAAATTTTGGCCGCGAATTATAGGCAATAAATAGCAGCTTGACCAGAGCCTTTATCAAATCAGGCTTAACGCATTGTTTTTACTTGCAAATGTAATATCAGAATAGCGCACTAGCTATGACAATATGATGACAACGTATACATTATTTTGCGAAGGCAGATGTTCAGTTGCAACACAACCTGCCCTATCAACTCAGCGACGACCGAATAAAACGATGTCGGAAAAGCGATGAGCCACCAAATACTAAGCGTTAGCTTTGGCTAGTTCTTGGATTTTACCCACAATAGCACGCAAGCCATTACCCCGCGTTGGGGTAATATGACGCTCCAGATCTAACGCTTCGAAGTACCCATCGATATCAAACGCTACGATATCTGCTGGGGTTTTATCGTTGTAGGCGGCAAGCACTAATGCTAATAAACCTTGAACGATAACCGCGTCGCTATCTACGTCAAAGGTAATTTTGTTCCCGTCATAGGACTCGATTAACCATACACTGCTTTGACAGCCTTTCACTAGGCGCTCAGGGGTTTTCGCGTCTTCGGGTAAACCTGGAATAGATTTGCCTAAGTCAATGATGTACTGATATCGCTGTTCCCAATCGTCGAAGAACGCTAAATCATCAATAATCTCTTCACTACTTGGTAATTGCATTTCTATTTCCGCTTTTAAAATCTGTAATAAGGTTAAACGACAAGGCGATAAACGATGGCTAGTGTGCTTAGAAGAAAAGGCCCGCTTCAAGCTGCGCTTCTTCACTCATCATGTCTCGTGACCATGCTGGGTCGAACACTAGCTCAACATTGACGTTTTTCACATGGGGCACCATGGCTACACGATACTCCACGTCACCGACCAGAACCGGTCCCATGCCACAACCCGGTGCGGTAAGCGTCATATCAATATTGACGTCACCGGATGCTTGATCAATTTCGACTTTATATATAAGCCCCAATGAAACCAGATTAATTGGAATTTCGGGGTCAAAAATAGTCTCTAAGGCATCCCACACTTGCTGTTCGCTGATGTTACCATCTTCTGGCGCATCAAAGGTCAATGTCATCGCTTTGCGACCGATAGCGCCCGCGTCAGTACCGTCAATGCGGTACATATTACCGCGCCACGTTACCGTGTAGTTACCACCGAGCTCTTGGGTGATATTCACAAACTCGCCTTCAGGGATAACAGTTGGGTTACCCGCTGGCACCAAACGCGCTTTACAATCGCGCTCGGTGGTCACCATTTTTTGTTTCATAAACGACTTAGTACTCTTTAATTCTACAACTGAAGTGCTTTTGCGCGGCAATTAACCTACGTTAAAACTCTCGCCACACCCACATTCATCAACAACATTTGGGTTGTTGTACTTGATAATGCCGTTTACGCCTTCCATAACATAGTCAATCTCGGTGTTACGCAAAAGATCGGTTGCATCTGCGGCAACCGCTACATTAACAAGGGGAGAAATTTCAATAATTTCATCATCTGCTTGGGCGCTGTCAGCGAAATCAAGCACGTAAGCATAGCCCGTACAGCCGCTTACTTTTGTTGATAAACGAATTAACTGACCAGGCTTGTCTTTAAGCTTACTTTCGAAATGCTTAACGGCACTGTCAGTTAGCGTAATGAGTTTTGTACTAGGTACAAACGTTTCAACACTCATAATGCCTCCTTAGGCCAACATCATTTTTGCTTTTTTAAGCGCAGCAAATAAGCTGTCTACTTCTTCAAGCGTATTGTAAATTGAAAACGACGCACGAGCGGTACCCGGTATGCCGAATCGCTTCATCAGTGGTTGCGCACAGTTATCACCTGTGCGAATAGCCACGCCTTGTCTATCTAAAATAAAGCCCACATCGGCTGGATGCGCACCTTCAAGCAAAAAGCTTAACACGCCAACCTTGTTTGGTGCTGTACCAATAATACGCATCCCTTCAAAGGCTTCAGCCTGCTCGGTGGCATAGGCCAGCAGCTTTTGCTCATGTTCGTGTAATGCGTTTACATCAAGGGCGCTAAACCAGTCAACTGCCGCCCCCATTCCGATAGCGCCGGCGATATTTGGTGTACCGGCTTCTAAGCGGTTAGGTAAAGAGCCCCACGTGGCTTCATGATAGGTGACATCCTTGATCATCTCGCCACCAACCTGCCATACTGGCCAGGTTTCTAGGACCTCTTTTTTACCCCACAAGCAGCCAATGCCTGTTGGGCCAAAAAGCTTATGCCCTGAAAATGCGTAAAAGTCGCAGCCGATGTCTTGTACGTCTACACCGCCATGGGCTATACCCTGCGCACCATCAACCAAAACCCAGGCCCCTACTGCTTTGGCTTTTTGCGTTAGCAGTTTAATTGGGTTTACCGTTCCCAAGGCATTTGACACGTGCGGGAAGGCGACCATTTTGGTGTTACTTGAAAGCAGTCTATCAAAGGCTTCTACATCAAGCTCACCAGTATCGAAAATAGGTACAATGTTGAGCGTAGCGCCAGCGCGACGACAGGCCTGTTGCCACGTAACCAAGTTAGCATGGTGCTCAAGCTCGGTGACCATCACTTCATCACCTTCACCGAGAAGCTGACCTAGGCCATTGGCCACGATGTTAATGGCCTCAGTGGTACCCGACGTCCAAATAACTTCTTCGCGGGCGTTGGCATTAATGAAACTCGCGACGCTGCTACGTGCATTTTCATATCGACGGGTGGCTTCATCAGACAAGTGATGAGCACCGCGATGCACGTTCGCGTTCGTGCCCGTATAAAAGTCTACCAACGCGTCTATTACCGCTTGTGGTTTTTGCGTGGTCGCTGCGTTATCTAGGTAGACTAGCGGTTTGCCGTCTACCGTCTTTGATAAAATAGGAAACTGGGCACGAAGTGCTGCAACGTCTAGGCTCATTTCACCTCCATTTGGGCGAAGCGTTCACTTAACAGTGGCGCAAGCCATTCACGGATTGCCCCATTTGGTACATCGTTTATCAGCTCTTGAATGAAGCCGAAGTTAAGCATAACAAGTGCTTTACTACGCGGAATGCCACGAGTCAGCATGTAGTACAAGGCTTCTTCTTCAATTTCAGCTACGGTTGCTCCGTGGGCACACTTTACGTCATCTGCGTAAATTTCAAGCTCAGGCTTGGTATTAATTACGCCGCGGCGTGACAATAACAAATTGCGGTTGTTCAGTTCAGCCAGCGTTTTCTGTGCGTCTCGGTGAATATGAATACGACCGTTAAACACAGCGCGCGCTTTATCACCCACAATACCGCGCGCATTTTCCTCGGTAGTACCGTTAGGCATAGCGTGCTCAATGGTAGAGTGCAGGTCGAACAACTCGCCTTCTGCCAACAAATAAACAGCATTCATTTTCGCGTCAGCAAACTCGCCCGCATGGTGAATGTCTACGTCTAAGCGCGACAGTTCGCTGCCATAACCCACCATGGTGCTATTGAGCGTGGTGCGGTTGTGTAGCTTGAAGTGGCTACCGCCTAGTTGCTTTGCTTTGCCAGTAAACATAGCGAAACGATAGTGCTCTAGATGAGCATCATCCGCCAAATCGTATTCAGCAAACGCCGTGGTTAAGCTTTCAGTATCACCAAAGCCTTGCTCGATAACAGTGGCGCTTGCGCCTTCTGCTACTTTTACTACCACGCGCGTGTGGGCATCTACATTTTGCGACGCCATGTTCACAATGCGCACTGGTGTGTCGATTTTCACGCCTGCTTCAACATTAATAAAAATACCATGTTGGCATAGCGCATCGTTTACCAAACCAAACATATGACGGCTAGGCTTAACTTTGCCATACACGCTGCTAATCGCCTGTTGCGTAGCAGCATCATCACTGTTTAGTGACGTAATACTCATGCCAGCTGGCACATCAAGCGTATTAACCTGTGTAACCAGCACGCCATCGACAAAAACAAGATCGATAGCATTTAAATTATCAATAGCCGGTACTGGCAAGTTGTCAGCTTGAACTGCTTGCTTTGCTTCACGCTTTTCAATTGGCGTAAGCGGCGTAAAGCGCCAGCTTTCGTTTCTGCGCGCTGGCCAGCCGTCGGCTTTTAGTTGTGCTAAGGCCTGTTGACGCACGGGCGATAGATAATCGTCGCGCTGTGCTGTATCAATGACCTGTTCTAGCCATTGACTCATGCCTCGGCCTCCTCATACGCCTTACCTAGGAAAGCGTAACCACTCTTTTCAACTTCTAGTGCCAGTGACGCATCACCACTTTTCACAATTTTACCGTCGGCAAGAATGTGTACAAAGTCAGGCTTGATGTAGTCGAGAAGACGCTGGTAGTGGGTAACAACAATGAAGCTACGCTCACCGTCGCGCTGGCTGTTTACGCCATCGGCAACCACTTGTAGTGCATCAACGTCAAGGCCAGAGTCTGATTCGTCCAGAATACAAAGCTTTGGCTCAAGCAAAATCATTTGCATGATTTCGTTACGTTTTTTCTCACCACCAGAGAAGCCTTCGTTAACGCCACGCTTTAAGAAATCCAGGGGAAGTTGAACTTGCTTACAGGCTTCTTTCGCTTTTTTAAGAAACTCAGCAGCCGTCAGTGGCGCTTCGCCGCGCTCTTCACGCATGGCGTTAACCGACTCTTTCATAAATTCCATGTTGCTTACGCCAGGAATTTCAACTGGGTACTGAAACGCTAAAAACAGGCCTTCTCGAGCGCGCTCTTCAACGTCAAGCTCAAGTAAGTCTTTACCGTTAAGCGTGGCTTCACCATCACTCACTTCGTAGCCATCACGGCCAGATAGTACGTAACCTAGTGTACTTTTACCGGCACCGTTGGGGCCCATGATAGCGTGTACTTCACCAGGTTTAACTTCAAGGTTAAGACCTTTAATGATGTTTTTCTTTTCCACGCTGGCATGTAAATTCTTGATACTAAGCATTGATTACCCCACTGAACCTTCAAGACTAATTTCGAGCAGTTTGCCGGCTTCTACGGCAAATTCCATTGGTAGCTCTTTGAATACTTCTTTACAGAAACCGTTAACAATCATAGAAACGGCTTTCTCTGTGTCTAAGCCACGTTGCTGACACAAAAATAATTGTTCGTCGCTCACCTTCGATGTTGTCGCTTCGTGCTCAACAATGGCTGAAGGATTGCGGCTTTCGATATACGGGAACGTGTGTGCACCACACTTGTCGCCAATCAGCAGCGAGTCGCACTCGGTAAAGTTACGTGCACCGTCTGCCCGCGGGCCCATTTGAACCAGTCCACGATAGGCATTGTTACTATTCCCTGCTGAGATACCTTTAGAGATGATGGTCGACTTGGTGTTTTTACCCACGTGAATCATCTTAGTACCGGTATCTGCCTGCTGACGACCACGTGTTAGGGCTACTGAGTAGAACTCACCTACGCTATTGTCGCCTTTAAGTACACAGCTTGGGTACTTCCACGTTACCGCAGAGCCCGTTTCAACCTGCGTCCAAGAGATTTTAGCGTTCGTGTGTGCAACACCGCGCTTGGTCACGAAGTTGTAAATACCGCCTTTACCGTTTTCATCGCCCGGGTACCAGTTTTGTACCGTCGAGTATTTGATTTGCGCATCGTCCATCGCGACCAGTTCAACCACAGCGGCATGCAGCTGGTTTTCATCGCGCTGAGGCGCGGTACAGCCTTCTAGGTAGCTCACGTAGCTGCCTTCATCGGCAACAATAAGCGTACGTTCGAACTGACCGGTGTTCATTTCATTTATACGGAAATAGGTTGATAGCTCCATAGGGCAGCGGGTGCCTTTTGGAATATAAACGAATGAACCGTCAGTAAATACTGCACTGTTTAGTGCCGCAAAGTAGTTGTCCGTGCGAGGAACCACAGAACCGATATATTTTTTCACAAGGTCTGGGTACTTCTGAACCGCTTCAGAAATCGGGCAGAAAATTACCCCCGCGTCTTCCAACTTTTCGCGGAATGTCGTCACAACGGAAACCGAGTCGAATACCGCATCTACAGCTACACCCGCCAGCATTTCTTGCTCATGAAGCGGAATACCAAGCTTTTCGTAGGTACGCAGTAACTCTGGGTCCACCTCGTCTAGCGACTGAGGCTTGTCTTTCATACTCTTTGGTGCCGAGTAGTAAGAAATGGACTGATAGTCGATTTTTGGATAATCCACATGCGCCCAGTCTGGCTCTTCCATTTCAAGCCATGCACGGTACGACTTCAAGCGCCATTCAAGCATCCATTCAGGCTCGTTTTTCATTGCTGATATGCGGCGGATAACCGACTCGTCCAGGCCGCTTTCAAACGTTTCTGACTCGATTTCTGAATAGAAACCTGCATCGTACTTTCTTTCTAACGCCTGTTCGATCTGTTCACTCATGTTGGGATCTCACTTGTTTGCCTGCATTTGCTGCCACTAAATTCGTTACTTAACTGGCAAATAAATTACCCCACGGTCTTGGTAATTTATCGCATAATCTCTGCTCAACCTGAACGCGGCTCGTTATAAAAACGTTGCGTAGCGCAGTTGAAGCTGCCAGTTACATTGAGGACAGCCTAAAATTTTGGTGCCGTAGTATATAATACCCGACTATTTCACTCAAATATTCAGCCACTAATTTACGGCGGTAAATACTAATTTAACGGAGCCTACGGCTTCGTCACCGCCGTATGGCCATTAATTTTTGTTCATCGTCTTCGCTTTGGCTCAGATTCGTAGAAGGTTTAAGCCGTTACGGCTTCACGTAATCGTGTAGTTACGTCTACTACTTTCTTTACTACGTAATCTATGTCGTCTTGGGTTGTAAAACGCCCAACACTAAAACGGATACCGGCGTGCGCTAATTCATTACTTCGCCCAATAGCCTTTAACACATAAGAGGGTTCAAGGCTTGCCGATGTACATGCTGAGCCCGATGACACAGCAATATCGTTCAGTCCCATCATCAAGCTTTCACCGTCAACACCGGCGAAACTGACGTTTAAGATGCCAGGGATTCGCTGAGTGGCATGGCCATTTAGATAAACGCCGTCAAGCTGCTGTAAACCTTGCCAAAGCGACTCCCTCAGTGAGAGTATGCGAGTGCTGTCATCTTTCATTTTCGACGCGGCTAACGCGAGTGCTTCCCCCATCCCTACAATTTGGTGAGTGGCCAGCGTCCCAGAGCGCATACCGCGTTCATGCCCGCCACCGTGAATTTGTGCAACCAAATTAATTTTAGGGCGGCGACGCACATACAAAGCTCCCATTCCCTTCGGCCCGTAAATCTTATGCGCCGAGATAGAAAGCAAGTCGATAGGCACGTGGGCTAAATCGATAGCAATCTTGCCTACACTTTGTGCACCATCCACGTGAAAGAGCACTCCATGTTCACGGCAAAGCTCGCCAATAGCTTGCATATCTTGAATTACACCAAGCTCGTTGTTGACATGCATGACCGACACTAAAATGGTGTCGTCGCGCATGGCGCCTTTCAAATCATTAATATCAAGTAAGCCGTCTTGCTTGACGCTTAAATAAGTCACCTCAAAGCCATGGCTTTCGAGGTACTCACAGGTATCTAACACCGCTTTATGCTCGGTGTTCACCGTGATGATATGTCTTCCTTTTTCCTGATATCCTTGTGCTACGCCTTTAATCGCAAGGTTGTTTGATTCCGTTGCACCTGAGGTAAACACGACCTCTCTAGGGTCGCAATTAAGTACGTCGCTAATTTGATTTCTGGCAACGTCGACGGCCTCTTCTGCCATCCAGCCGAAACGGTAACTGCGAGAAGCAGGATTGCCGAAGTTGCCATCTAGGGTTAGGCACTTCGACATCGCATCAGCGACGTGAGGGTCGACCGGCGTTGTTGCCGCGTAATCTAAGTAAATGGGTGTTGATAAAGCCATGCGATGCTCAAAACCTATTTAAAGTTGAATACTTACTTCAATATCTTTGGTGATATGACGAAGTGATGCATTGCCGTCTTGACGACCCGCTACTTCTTGTACATCCCGCTTTGCCATTAATTCACCTAAGGTAATTGAATTTAAAAACGCCGCAATGCGGTCACTTAAATCTTGCCACAGACTATGGGTTAGACAACGATCACCGCCTTGGCAATCGGCCTGCCCTTGGCAGCGCGTCGCATCGATAGACTCATCTACTGCGCGGATCACCTCACCTATGGCTATCTCGCTCGCTTCTCGACCCAATAGGTAGCCGCCGCCGGGGCCGCGAACACTGTCGACTAACTGCTCTTTGCGCAAGCGAGAAAACAGCTGCTCAAGATAAGATAAAGAGATTTCTTGTCGTTCTGAAATGTCGGCAAGAGGCACTGGACCACGCTTTGAATGCAAAGCGACATCAAGCATTGCGGTAACCGCATAGCGCCCTTTAGAAGTGAGTTTCATTGGATTCTCCCGCCGTTATATAATGGCGAAATTCTCACATACCTGACTAAAATGGTCAAGTATAAAACCCAGTAAATTAGTCAAGTATTATTGATTTAATCAATCGCTTTTTTTTATGAAAATACCTTGGGCGTGTGCGACCTTGTCAGGCCCTTTTTTCATGACGTTTTTCAAATTTCAACGCTGGGTCGTCAACACGTCCCTTTCTGAAAATTTTCACGTCTTCGGCATAATTAAATGACATCGACCAAGGATAACGCGTACCCTGCCGGGGTAACTTATCGAGTGAACGCTGAATATAACCCGCGCCAAAGTTAAGCAGTGGTTGTGTTTCCATATCCGGTTCTGCAATAGGGGTGCACTGCGTAAAGCCTCGTTTATTCATATGATTAAGCAAACGGGTAAAATGCTCACATAGAAGGCCAATTTTTAGTGTCCAAGAAGATGCCGTATAGCCCACCGCAATGGCAAAATTAGGGACGCCACTGAGTAACATCCCCTTATAGGTGATGCACTCAGGTAGTTTAACAGCCTCGCCATCTATTTTAGGAATTACCCCCCCTAGCGGAAGAAGGTTCAAACCCGTGGCCGTTACAATAATATCGGCCTCTATATGCTTACCTGAATCAAGCTTAATGCCTGTTTCGGTAAACGTAGCAATAGTATCCGTTTCAATGGACGCCTTTTCTTTAGAAATAGACTCGAATAAATCACCGCCCGGGACGGCACAAAGTCGCTGTTCCCACGGATTATAAGGCGGGTTGAAGTGCGTATCGACAGGGTACCCCTCGGGCAGCATCTTAACGTTTAGGCTGCGTATTATCTTTCGAGCTCGCTTCGGGAAGCGCTGACAAAATGCGTATACCCAGCGCTGTTTCGCGATGTTAAAGCGCCTGGCGGCATTAAATGCAATATTGTCGTTAAACCACGCACGTAAATACTTTGCGACAGGATCCTCTACGGGTACAGGCAATACGTAAGACGGCGTTCTTTGGAGCATAGTAACGTGTGCAGCAGTTTGAGCCAGTGCTGGCACCAAAGTAACTGCCGTTGCTCCGCTGCCTATGACCACCACGCGCTTACCCTGATATTCTAGGTCTTCTGGCCAGTGCTGAGGGTGGACAATTTTACCTTTAAACGCCGACTGTCCCTTAAAATCAGGCGTATAGCCTTTGTCGTAACGGTAATAGCCTGAGGCATTAAACACCCACCTCGTAGCGACCTGCTCGGTGTGCTCGCTCTGTTCTGATTTTAACGTGACAAGCCAATACTGCTTGTCACCTTGCCAATCGATATCAATAACGCGTGTGCGAAATCGTATATTCTCTTTTATGCCGTTCTCGTTTACCGTTTCCTCGACATAAGCTTTTATCGAGCGGCCATCTGCAATGGCCTTTTTCTCTTTCCAAGGCTTGAAGTCGTAGCCAAAGGTGAATAAATCAGAGTCGGAGCGAATGCCTGGGTATTTAAATAAGTCCCATGTTCCACCGAGGTCGGCACGCGCTTCTATAATAGTGTATGACAAGTCAGGGCATTTCTTTTGAATATGGTACGCACAGCCAACACCCGAGATACCGGCCCCTACGATTAAAACGTCTAGAAATGGCAACGTGTTTTGCATAACCGCCCTGAAACGTGACAACTAACATTTTGATTTCAATGTATGTTGGAGTTACGGGGGAGTCAACACGTACGTTAACAATTTGTAAAACACACCTTAATCCAGACGTGGAACTAAGGCGTTAAATTGCCGGGTCGAAAGACGAATGCGCTTTCTCTCGTTCATGGGCCTCCGTCAAGTCAAAGCCCGTATCCGCGAAATCTTCAGCACTGATGTTGTGTAAATTATCGGTACACACATCACCACCTAATGACTGAATGACCTTGCACATTTCCTCAACTTTGGTATCCATTTGATGCATGTGCTCAAGCATTACTCCCATGGCATTGGCCACAGGATCTGGGTTATCGGGCGCTACAGCGTACGCATCAAAACCGTATTTTTGCGCTATTTTGTCACGCTGGGGGTTAACCGTCGCTTTCCCATCATCCTGCTTTGAGATAATAATACGACCGGGGATACCCACCGCAGTGGCGCCGTCTGGAATATCTTTCACCACTACGGAATTTGAGCCGACTTTGGCATTTTCACCAATGATAATAGGCCCTAACACTTTAGCGCCAGCGCCTACTACCGCCCCTTTTTTAAGGGTTGGATGACGTTTACCGGCTTTCCAGCTAGTACCACCAAGCGTAACGCCATGATATAGCGTAACATCGTCACCAATCTCTGCGGTTTCGCCAATGACCACGCCCATACCATGGTCTATAAATACCCGCCTGCCCAGTGTTGCTCCAGGGTGAATTTCTATGCCCGTCAGCCAGCGACTAAAGGTTGATAACGTGCGTGCCAACCACTTCCATTCAGCCTTCCACAACTTGTGGCTTACGCGGTGTAGCCATACTGCATGTAGACCGGGGTAATTAGTTAGCACTTCAAAGGTATTTCTTGCCGCTGGGTCGCGATGGAAAACCCCTTTAATGTCATCTTTGATACGGGCGAACATAATGCTTACTCTTGCTCTTCTTTCGACGTGTTTTCGTTAACCGGCGCTTCAGTTGAGTCACTTTGACTTACACTTGCTGACTTAACCGATTTATCGATAGACGCCAAAATACCGCGCAAGATATTCAACTCTTGCGACTCTGGGCGTGCTCGATTGAACAAACGACGAAGCTTAGTCATAACCACACCAGGGTGACTCTTGCGTATAAACGATGTCCCCTCTAGTGTCGTTTCAAGGTGCGCGTAAAAACGCTCTAAATCTTCGTTTAATGGGTACGTTTCCTCTACGCTTGGGTAGGTTTCACGATTTAGGAAGGCCATGCGAATTTCATAACATAAGGTTTGAACCGCAGCAGCTAGGTTAAGCGAGCTGTATTCAGGGTTCGCCGGAATACACATGTGGAAATGACACTGCTGTAATTCTTCATTTGTTAAGCCACTATTTTCACGGCCAAAGACCAATGCGACCGGGTACTTCTCTACTTCTTGAACTAGCTTTTCACCGCAATCACGAGGGCCAAGCATAGGCCAAGAATGCGTACGAGAACGGGCTGATGTGCCTACAACTAAACCACAGTCTTTTACCGCTTCTTCCAGCGTACCTACAATTTTTGCGTTCGCAAGTACATCCCCAGCGCCTGCAGCAAGCGCGCTTGCTTGGCCATCAGGTTCGTTCACTGGGTCAACAAGATAAAGGCTACTGAGCCCCATAGTCTTCATCGCTCGTGCGGTGGAGCCAATGTTCCCAGTGTGAGAGGTGTTAACCAAAATGATGCGAATATTTTCGAGCATGCCTGTGATACCTACGTACTTTCAAAAAAGGATGATACTGATATGTTAAGCATCATCTAATGAACTTCAATTAGGGCAAGTTTATCACAGCGGCAGTATAGATGGCTATTCACTCACAACGGCATGCTACCTGTTCGATTGCTTATGTAGTTTGCTTTCTTTCGACGTTTCTCATAACGAAAGACCGCGGCACTATCTATGTTGTCAGCCCCATTGCTAGGCATCGCCGTTTAAAGTGGCAAAAAGCTATTCTACTTCGCCTTGCGTTCACCCTTGAATTCATTTGCATCGTGCGTGGATTCTGGTAGACTCCGCCCGTTTTCGAAAATAACTAGCTATTTTTTATACAGCTGGTTCGTTTCATTGGTCTTTTACAATTGGTGGTTTATCTATGCATCCTATGCTGAATATTGCGGTGCGCGCTGCGCGTGCGGCTGGAACAGTTATTGTTCGCGGTTTTGAAAAATATAACGAAGTAGCAACAGAGTCGAAAGGTTTGAACGACTTTGTTACTCAAGTTGATAAAGAAGCAGAACAAGCAATTATCTATAAAATTCAGCAGTCTTACCCAGAACATTGCTTCTTAGGTGAAGAGTCTGGCGAAGTTAACGGCACAGAGACAGACTATCAGTGGATCATCGACCCACTAGATGGCACCACTAACTTTGTAAAAGGCATTCCCCACTTTGCGGTTTCTATCGCACTTCTTCATAAAGGTCGTTTGGACCAGGCGGTTGTATTTGATCCAATTCGCAGCGAACTATTTACCGCTAGCCGTGGTCAAGGTGCACAGCTTAACGGTTACCGTATTCGCGCTTCTAAGCCTCGTGATTTAACAGAAACCATTATTGCTACTGGCCTTCCGTTCAAAAACAAAGCTGCATTCGGTGAATACGCACTTAGTCTGAACAAAATATTCCACGAAGTGGGCGACATTCGCCGTGCAGGCAGTGCAGCACTAGACCTTGCTTATGTTGCAGCTGGTCGTCACGACGGTTACTGGGAACGCGGCATCAAATCTTGGGACATCGCAGCGGGTGAACTTATTGTTCGCGAAGCAGGCGGCTTGGTTACAGACTTTAAAGGTAATAACGACCCACTACACAAGGGCGAAATTGTTGCCGGTAGTGCAAAGGTAGTTCAAGGCTTGGTAAAACACCTTAAGTAAAAATGTGGGCTGGCTGGGGTCGAAACAGATGCTTTTTCTTAGCAACTTTTTTTAACCTACGCCACAGCGTACGTAAAACGAATAAACAAACGATAAGGCGCGAATTATTTTAATTCGCGCCTTTTTGCTTTTTGTACCTCATTGCGAACGTAAACATGCCAAAACTGCGCTTTTGGATACTCCCTCCCTTCCCTATATTAAGCCTACTAGCCTCAATGCTAAGGGCAACGTAAAAGCGGTTATGATCATTTGGGCCGTTTTACCTGACAGCCAATGGGATGCCGGCGCTTTTTTACCTAAAAACACGCCTGTCACGGCACTATATTTACACAGCAGTAATAATAGGAAACAAAGCAACATACTCACGACGGCAGATAACGCCATTGCCGTAGGCGCAGACAGTGCTGTATTCGTAATAAAATAGCTGACGCCAATTATCACGCTTTGATGAATTACATAGAAAGGAAAAACATAACCATTCGCTTTAACTACCGCGGGACTCGCCTTTACGAAGACTTTGTCTGCCAGTGCCAAAATTGCAAATACGCTGAATACTTTAGCTAAGTAATACGACCATAATGCAATGGTTTTTATCGGCAGGTTATCAGGTTGGTATCCTACTACTTTAAACCCGACTTCATAAGACAGAGTAAGTATAATGGCGAACGCAATCAGCGCCCCACGCCTATCGCGTAGCCACCCCCAAAATTGCGCTTGACCACCAAAAAGGTAGCCCCAAACTAAACACGCAAAGCCGTAAATATCACGCTGTAAGTCGCTTTCCTCTATTTGTGATGCAAAAAGCGAAATAGAAACAAGCAACAACAACCATACACTATAGGAATTGCCTAAACTGTTGCGTACCCACTTAAGAGGCAGATGAAAAATAATCAACAGTAATGTGAACCGCCAAAGAGAACGAAGAAACCACAAATGGTTTACGTCGACGTGATGCCATATGCCAGCACTAAAACCATTAAAATAGTCATTCGCACCAAAATAAAATTGAATGAAAAAATAGCCTACAGAGGTATCGATTGCGCCTTTTTGCGTCATTTCAACAAATAACTGAATAGGAACTATGCAATAAATACCTGTTAATAGGGGAAGTAATATTGCATTGCTTCTTCGGGTTAACAAAAAAGCCAGTCCGTACTTTTGCTGCATAAAATACAGCGACGTGCCCGCGATAAACCACAGCAGCCCCATTCTCCACGGTGAACTTATCAATAAAATATGTTGCAGCCAAAACCACTGTGTTTCTTGCTTAAAATGAAAGTTCCACTCGGGCACCCAAACCATACCAAGATGAAAAAAGAACAAAACAATGACGGCTAATACTCTAAGATAATCAAGTACTACTATTCGTGAATTTTCTGACGTTAAACGTGTGTGGTACTTTGTGTTCATCTTGTCCCTTATTGAGGCGAAAAGCGCCTTCAATTTTTAGCAACGTGAGTATAAACAAACTACCAACCAAGCTATTGAAAGGGTTCGAAAAAGTGACAAGCGGTGGAATTAAGTGACGGAAGGACAAGTGTTCGCATGATTAATAAAGCGTGGTTTCAAGCGCATCAAAGCTCAATATCCCTTTCCCTTCTGGGCTTGTATTTTTTAGTCAATGGATTTATCAATAGCACCACTGTACTCATGGAAGCGATGCGCACGCCGCCGCTACCTTTTGCCCAATGGGAACCTTTTGCTTGGGAGTATACCAGTGCCGTTGGCAGCTTCTGCGTGGTGATAGCACTGGCAAAGATACTCAACCATTTTCCTTGGCGATGGGAACGGTTTACTTTTAGTATTGCTTTATACAGTGCTGTGGGTCTGTGCTTTGCAGCTACACATATTATATTTATGATTGTTAGTAGAGAAATTATTTACGCATTAGTGGGTGGCAATTACCAATTCGCCACTTCTGCAGAGCAATGGTTCTTTGAACTCATTTATGAAATGCGAAAAGATTTATGGTCTTTCATCTTTTTTGTAGTAATGATTTGGTGTTATCGCTATGTGGTAGCACAATGGTTAGGTAACGCCAGCAATATCGGGCTTGAGTCAGCTAAATTAGACCAGCGCAATACACAAAATGCCCTGGATGAAAAAGCCTTCAAGCATGAACTATTATTGATTAAAAAAAATGGCCATGAGTTTCTAATCAAAAAGCAAGATATTCACTGGATGGCCTCTTCGGGTAATTATGTCAACTTACACATTGACGATAAGGTTTACCCCATGCGTAATACCCTAACCTCATTTCTAGATGAAAATGCTTACTTGCCTTTTGCACGGGTCCATCGCTCTTTTGCTGTAAACCTTAATGATGTTGAAAGTGTAAAGGTCGGGGACAGCGGCGATGGCGTAATTACATTAAAAAATGGCCATACTGTTAAGATGTCACGAAGGTATAAGCTGGCTATTGATAAATAAACACTGTTTGCGACTATTGAAAAACAGTGTGATTCACATCTACAAAAAAGCCGCAACACTGTGCGGCTTTTTATTCATTTAGCGTAATTAGCGCTGCTCGCTATAGCCTGCTTAAGGCATTGGATCTAAGTCAGCGCCTTCTTTCTCTACCTGCGGTGGCATTAGGTCTTCTTTACTTATACCTAATGCTAGGGCAACCGAACTTGCGATATACACCGATGAGTAAGTACCTACTACTACACCGAATAACAACGCAGTGGCGAAACCGTGAATAAGCGCACCACCTTTATAGAACAAGGCAACCAATACTAACACCGTGGTTAGTGAGGTGATGATAGTACGATTAAGCGTTTGCGTTAGAGAGATATTGATAATCTCGACCGGCTCGCCTTTACGAATTTTGCGGAAGTTTTCACGGATACGGTCTGATACAACAATGGTATCGTTAAGTGAATAACCAATAACCGCGAGTACAGCTGCAAGCACCGTAAGGTCAAATTCAATTTGAAGCACCGAAAATAGACCTAGCGTAAGGATCACGTCATGGGCAAGTGCCGAAACGGAACCCAGCGCAAAGCGCCATTCAAAACGCATCGCTACGTAAACCAAGATACATAACAGTGCCACCAGCATTGCTAGCCCGCCCTGCTCTGTCAGTTCTTCACCGACATTAGGTCCAACAAACTCAATACGGCGCATATCCACCGAGGTGCCATCTGCACGCAGTGCCGCAAGTACCTGCTCACCAATGGTTACGGCTTTTACGCCATCACGCGGTGCAATGCGAATAAGCACGTCTTGACTGCTACCGAAGTTTTGCACTACTGCATCTTCAAAGTTCGATTCGTTAAGCTGCACGCGAATAGCTTCTAGGTCAGCCGAGTCTTCGTAGCCCACTTCAATAAGCGTACCGCCAGTGAAATCCAGCCCCCAGTTAAGACTGTTTACCCCTAATGACACAAACGAGCCAAGGATTAAGACTGTAGACAACACCATCGCTGGAATGCGAAGGCGCATGAAATTAACGGTTTCGGATAATTTTAATAACTGCATTTTACGCTCCTTAAATCGCTAATTTCTCTACACGCTTGCCGCCCCATACTGCGTTAACAATAACGCGAGTAACCAAAATAGCGGTAAACATTGAAGTTGCGATACCAATCATTAGCGTAATAGAGAAGCCTTTAATTGGGCCGGTACCTACTGCGAACAGAATTAGACCAGCAATGAAAGTAGTGATATTCGCATCCAAAATGGTTGAGAATGCACTGTCGTACCCGTGGTGAATAGCTTGCTGCGGACTGCGCCCTTCGCGAAGCTCTTCACGAATACGCTCAAAGATTAGCACGTTAGCATCTACCGCCATACCAACGGTAAGTACAATACCCGCCATACCTGGAAGCGTTAAGGTTGCGCCCGGGATCATCGACATGATGCCTACAATCATTACCAGGTTAGTGATAAGCGCGATGTTCGCTACCACACCAAACGCTTTGTAGTAAATCAACATGAAAACAAGCACAGCCGCAAGGCCATAGATAATAGCCTGCATACCTAGCTCGATGTTTTCTTTACCCAAGCTTGGGCCTACGGTGCGCTCTTCAACAATTTGAATTGGCGCAATCAGTGCACCCGCGCGGAGTAGTAACGCTAAATCACGCGCTTCTTTTGGAGAATCAAGACCGGTAATTTGGAACTTACTACCAAGCTGCGCACGAATGGTGGCAACTGAGATAACTTGCTCATGCTTTTCGAACACAAGTTTACCGTCGTCATTTCGCTCTCCGGTAGATTTGTACTCGATAAACACCGTTGCCATTGGCTTACCAATGTTGCCGCGGGTTGAGCGAGACATTTTGTTACCGCCTTCAGAGTCTAGCGAGATATTTACATTTGGAAGACCATATTCATCAACACCGCTATTAGCATCAATAATGTGGCTACCAGTAAGCATAATACGCTTTTCCAGTAACTGTGGAATACCTTGCTGATCTTCAATCACCTGAGAACCAGGAGGCACACGGCCGTTCAATGCATCGCGAATATCGTTTTTCTGATCAACCATGCGGAATTCTAGGGTCGCCGTCGCGTTTAGAATTTCTTTTGCACGAGCGGTGTCTTGAATGCCGGGGAGCTGAACAACAATACGGTCAGCGCCTTGTTTTTGAACAAGAGGCTCAGCAACACCAAGCTGGTTAACACGGTTACGAATGATAGTGATGTTTTGCTTAACCGCGTTGTCGCGAATTTCTTGAAGCTTACTCTCCGCGAAAATAGCGCGAAGGGTTAAGTCATCAATTGGGTTAAACGTTAGGTCACGACTTTGGTTGCGCAGGAAGAACTCTGCTTTATCTAACGTATCTTCATCGCGGAAGGTAATGTCGATATGGTCGTCTACTTGTTTAACACCACGGTAACGAATACCCTCTTCACGCAGCGAGGTGCGAAAGCCGCTTTCAGCATCTTCCAGTGACTTAGTGATAACTTCCGTCATGTCCACTTCCATCAAGAAGTGCACACCACCGCGAAGGTCAAGACCAAGTTTCATCGGTGCGCCACCTAACCCTTCTAGCCATTCCGGCGTGTCTGGGGCAAGGTTCATTGCCACGTAGTAGTCGTCACCAAGCGCCTTTTCTAAAGTTTCGCGGGTTACTAGCTGTGTATCTGAATCAGAAACGCGAACCAAAATTTGGTCGTTCTCAAACTCAACACGCTTCGGCGAGATGTTTTTTTCGTTTAGCGCGGCCTTTACTTGTTTTACCGTGGCGTTAGTTACCACAGCATCACGACCTGCTGAGATTTGTACGGCATGATCTTCGCCGTAAATGTTAGGAAGTGCGTAAAGTGCACACATTGCAACCACAATGAGTGCACTCAGTACCTTCCAGATAGAGTTTTTGTTTAGCACTGGATAATCCTTTCGTGCCAGTACCGGGTAGCATCCCGGCCCCGGCGGTTGTTACTTACAGTGACTTCATTGTGCCTTTAGGCAGCACAGCAGTTACTGAAGACTTCTGAACAACAATGTTGTTTGAATCGTTAAGTGCAACTTCGATGAAATCTTTTTCTTCCGACACTTTAGTAATTTTACCTACTAAACCACCTTGTGTTAGCACTTCATCACCTTTGCCAAGTGAAGACACGAGGTTTTTATGCTCTTTTACGCGCTTAGCCTGCGGGCGATAAAGCAAGAAGTAAAAAATTAGACCAAATACAGCAAGCATGATAATCATTTCCATGCCACCACCTTGCTGAGCACCGCCAGCAGATTGCGCGTAAGCGTTCGAGATAAATAGGCTCATAAAATTCCCCAAATATTATCGTTGTTATAGTGCCGGAACCGGCAACCCTTTTTGTTCATAAAATTCTTGTACAAATTCGTCAAGCGTACCTGCGTCAATCGCATCGCGAAGACCCTGCATAACACGCTGATAGTAACGAAGGTTATGGATGGTGTTTAAACGCGCACCCAAAATCTCGTTACATTTGTCCAAATGATGTAGATAAGAGCGAGAATAATTTTTACAAGTGTAACAATCACAATTCTCGTCTAATGGTGAGGTGTCGTTCCTGTGTTTCGCATTGCGAATTTTCACCACGCCTTCAGTCACAAAAAGGTGACCATTTCGCGCATTACGCGTAGGCATCACACAGTCAAACATATCGATACCGCGACGCACAGACTCAACCAAGTCTTCCGGCTTGCCCACGCCCATTAAGTAGCGCGGCTTGTCTTCAGGGATTTTTGGCGCCGTATGATCGATAATGCGGATCATGTCTTCTTTTGGCTCGCCCACTGACAGGCCACCAATGGCATAGCCGTCAAAACCAATGGCTTCAAGGCCAGCAAGCGACACATCGCGCAACCCTTCGTACATACCGCCTTGAATAATACCAAACAGAGCCGCGGGGTTATCGCCGTGGGCTTCTTTACTGCGTTTGGCCCAACGCAACGACATTTCCATAGAAACGCGCGCTTCTTGCTCAGTGGCAGGATACGGCGTGCACTCGTCAAAAATCATCACGATGTCAGAACCCAAGTCGCGCTGAACTTCCATCGACTTTTCTGGCGTAAGAAGGATCTTCTCGCCGTTGATTGGCGAACGGAAAGTTACACCTTCTTCGGTAATTTTACGCAAATCGCCAAGGCTAAATACCTGGAAACCGCCCGAATCAGTAAGAATAGGCTTATCCCAATTCATGAAATCGTGCAGGTCGCCATGCTGGCGAATAATCCCCGTACCTGGGCGCAGCATTAGGTGAAAGGTGTTACCAAGACAGATGTGAGCACCACTGTCTTTTAACTCTTCAGGGGTCATTCCCTTAACGGTACCGTACGTACCTACCGGCATGAACGCTGGGGTCTCAACAACACCGCGTTCAAACACCAAACGACCGCGTCGTGCTCGGCCTTCGGTTTTTAACAACTCAAATTGCATGTGAAAGCATTCCCACTTTGGTGCGCTTTTGCGCTGGGTATAAAAATAAATTGGCGGCGATTATACCAGTAATTTGGCTGAGATCATGCCCCGTATCTATGTTTATCTGTAACTGGGCTAGAACCGCGCCTGCTATAGCCTGTTTTTGCCTGCTTTTTGCGTAAAATAAGGCTATATTAAACGGCCAAACCTCAATGGGTTTGTTGCGATTTCGAAACGAGTTAACCGAAATCGCAACGGTTTTTTAACGTCGTAGCGTAAAACACATGACGAGGTGTTTTTAGCAAACCACTACCGTTTTAAGCGCGCTCAATAAACATAGAATCGCCATAGCTAAAGAATCGGTATTCTTTCGCTATCGCTTCTTGATAGGCATTCATCACGTTTTCTTTACCTGCAAATGCGCTAATCAACATCATTAACGTAGATTCCGGTAAATGGAAGTTAGTAAACATAGCGTCCACAACTTTAAATTCAAAACCAGGGTAAATAAAGATTTCGGTATCTTCATTAAAGGGCGCGATAATCTGTTCATCGCCCCGCTCTGCACTCGCTTTCGCCGCCGACTCTAGTGAGCGTACCGAAGTGGTCCCTACAGCAATTACCCTTTTGCCATTTGCTTTTGTATTTAACACGGCATCAACCACATCTTGAGGCACTTCGGCGAATTCAGCGTGCATTTTATGCTCTTGAATATTATCAACACGAACGGGCTGAAACGTGCCCGCGCCTACATGCAAGGTAACGAAGGCTAGGTTAACCCCCTTTTCTTTTAACGCGTTTAAAATACTGTCGTCAAAATGTAACCCTGCGGTAGGTGCCGCTACAGCACCAGGCTTTTCGTTGTACACCGTTTGGTAACGCTCTTTATCCGAGTTTTCATCCGGACGGTCGATATAAGGCGGTAACGGCATATGACCGTGGGCTTCCAACAGCGTTAATACGGTTTCATCGTGGTCAAACTGCAGTATAAACAGTGCGTCGTCTCGACCGGTAACAGTTACATTCACTTTTTCTTCTAGAATGAGCTTAGTACCCGGTTTCGGCGCTTTGCTTGCGCGCACATGGGCAAGTGCGGTGGTGTCAGATGTAATGCGCTCAATGAGCACCTCCACTTGACCGCCGGTTTCTTTTTTACCTAAAAGGCGCGCAGGTATAACACGGGTGTTATTAAAAACAAGTAAATCACCCGGCTCTACAAATTTAAGCATGTCTGCAAACATGGTATGTTCAACCTTGCCGTTTTTACCGTCTAAATGTAGCAAACGACTGGCTGTGCGCTGTTGCGTTGGATATTTGGCAATAAGGTTTTCGGGTAGAACAAAGCTAAAATCAGATAATTTCATAAATACGACAATGTTGAGGTCTTACTGTTAGACAAAAGTACTAGATTAAGTTTCTTTTAAGTTACTACTAAAGGTTAAGAAACCCTACACAAACTCAAGATACCCTGCATTAAATAAAAAATTTAATTTAATAATTTCAAATACTTGAGTTGAAATGTATATTTTTAGATAACTACTTATCGAACAACATACGGACAAATTCATTTATTCGATAGCACTTAATTACTTAATCGCTTAAGATACGCCCAGATAGTGATGATGTTCTCCCATAAACATTCCTTATCATTCGTACCCAGCACTTGCTGGGTATTTTTTTATCTGCACGTTTTAAACCTTGCTGCGCGCTATTTTTATAGTACGGTTTCCCTTTCGTACTTTTTAACCACAGCCAAATTTCAAAGAAACGGTATTTTACGCGTTTTGGCGCTCAAGATCAGTTAAGATTTCTTCTAAAAGCGCGGCATCTATTGGGCGTGCTTTTAATACGTACAGTATTTGAAGCAATAAATCCGCTCCCATAATACCTTTGTTCACCTTATTGCGCAGGTTGTCAGCGCTCTGCTCTACACCAATTTCTTGCAACCTTTGGCTTAAGGCTTGATATTTCACACCGCGCACAGACATTTCTGATTTGACCACCCGTGCAACCGTTTGTCGCCACCCATTTTTAGTGTTCACACAACCCCCCCAAAACCATACAAATGTGATATATATTTTACAAAAACACATTTTTTTACACTTAAAGAACGCATTTGATATTGACGATTATGGCATACTAGGTCTACACTGCAAGTCAAGATATTGGCGAAAGTGAAAATAGTCGTTACAGTACAGCCAGTGTTATTCACCTTACAGCGCCTTGTCTCATTGTTGAGAGGCGCATAAAGGTAAACACGACTGACACGACATTCACTTTCGAAATTATCGCTTCAATAATTAAAGGAGATAGGTATGAGCTGGGAACTAGAAAGCATCGAAGCCCTGTTTAAAGAGCACGATGACTTTGTGGTAACACGTGAGGAGGGCTGCTTGCAGATTGCCAATCAAGACGGTATCGATGCGTGGCTTGCCATAAGCGGAGAACAGATTTTAGTTGAAAGTCTTTTATTTTCAGCGTCTGAAGTAAAAGATAAGCCGGCGTTAGACCATGAAATACTCTCAACTCATATGGTCTTCCCTCTTACCACAGTAGGCATCTCGACGATTAGTGGCGAAGAGTATTACACGGCTTTTGGTGCATTAAGCGCCCAATCGAAAGCCGAAAGTATTGTTATTGAAGTGGAAACTCTGTTTCAGAATGTAGCATCATTCCTAGATGCCTACGAAACACACCTAATTTAAAATTTACTTCTAAGGAGAAGCGAATGTCAGTGTGGAAAAAATTAATTACTGCAGTAAAAGGTGGTGCTACCGAAGCTGCGCAGTCTGTTGCAGACAGTCAGGCTATTCGAATTCTGGAACAAGAAATCAGAGAAGCCAAAGAAGAATTGCGCAAATCAGATCATGCACGCACACAAATTTTGGCGAAATGTAAACTTTCTCAACAGAAAGTAGACAGCTTTGATTCGTCGATTGCTGAGTACGAAGAACACGCCCGTAAAGCGATTGATAACGATCGACAGCTGGCCCTAGATTGTGCGCAAAAAGTTTCTGAGCTAAAAGAAGAACGTGAACAAGAGCAAACCTATCTTGACCAGTTCAAGCAATCAGAAAAGCAGCTTGCCAGCAATATCCAACAGGCTAAAGCAAACTTGCGTCGCCTTGAACAGCAGGTTGATATGGTTAAAGCAACCGAAAGCGTGCAAAAAGCACAAGTTGCCGTATCTTCACGCCACATGGGCGCAAATAGTAAGATGAAAACAGCAACAGAGTCGCTGTCTCGTATTCAAGATAAGCAAAAGATGCGCAACGCAGAGCTACAGGCGGCAGAAGAGCTTGCTAGCGAAGAATCGAGTAGCGACCTTGAAAAGCGCCTAGCAGAAGCGGGGATCAAAGGGGGTAAAACCTCTGCCGACGACGAACTAGCGCGAATTCTTGGCAAGTAAGTAAAACACATGGGAGCCCAGTGCTCCCATTTTTAATGCTTGTTACAAAATTATCTTCAAATATAGCGGTATAGCAGCAAGCTTACCTAGACAAATCAAGCACTTCAAGGCAGAGTAAGGGCACGCATAACAAGGGCTGTTTCTTTTATGTCTCCATGGATAAAACTGCGAAAAATCATGCTGCAATATTTTGCAGAGTCACGCTGGTATACCATTGTCGGTGCCACCGCTTTTTACGCAGTAACAAGCTATTGGCTGCTTTACGCTGCCAATGAACACGACCTCATTGCACATACTGACTTTGTTTACTGGCTTGCCGTTACTGCTTCAACAGTGGGTTATGGCGATCTATCGCCCGTTACCCCTGCCGGAAAGCTTGTCGTAGCGCTTTACGTTATTCCGCTAGGGTTAAGTATTTTCGCCATGGTGATTGGTCGAATTGCAGCTTGGGTTTCACTTCAATGGAAAAAAGGGTTTATGGGTATGAATAGCTTAATGCTTGACGGTCACATCTTAGTAATAGGATGGAACGAGCAGCGCACCATGCTGCTGCTTGATTTAATTCTGCAAGAGCGTGACGCCATGCCTGAACGCCCCGATATTGTACTGTGCGTAAAAGCGGATATCACCAACCCACTACCCGGTGTAATAGAGTTTGTAAAAGTCGACTCGTTTAACAAAGACGAAGACATGGATCGCGCTTGTGTAGCAACAGCGAGAACCATTCTTATTGATAACCCCCAAGACGACGTCACCATGACTACAGCGCTGTACTGCACGAAGCGTAATCCAGACGCGCACCAAGTGGCTTATTTTGATGACGACAGCTTAGTTAGCCTACTTCAGGATCATTGTCCAAAAGTCGAATGCACGCCAAGCGTTGCCATAGAGATGCTGGTTAAGGCCGCATTTGACCCAGGCTCAAGCATGCTTCATCACGATTTATTGAGCATTGATGAGGGGCAAGCACAATTTTCTGTAAAGATTCCACAGACTAGCCCAACAATTTCCGTCGCCAAGCTATTTGTTAACTTGAAACGCAAACATGACGCCATATTTATTGGTTACGCCCCTAACGGCATGGTAAAAGAGATGGTAGTTAATCCGTCGCTAGATGCTACGTTAAACCCAGGCGATACCCTTTTCTATATTGCAGAGCGGCGTATAAATGCCATTAACTGGTCGTCTTTAGACGCGGACTAAAAGGCACAAACAATGTTTAGTAAGCTATTTAAAAAGTCAGAACCCAAGAAACCTAAAACGCCAGAAATTATGGGCCTCTATTTAGGGGGGTCATTTGAATTGGACCATTTAAAGCTCTCGTTATTAGAACCAGAACTTACCATTGAAGGAGCAGCCCGTTCTCAGCTTATTCAGGCGGTTGGTGAAGCACCTTTAGATACGGGCGGCACCCTGTTGCGCTTTTACACCGACGATGATGGCTTTTTACAAGTAGTGACTGACGGCGGCCTGTCAGAAAACCACATTACTGATGTGAAGCTGTGGCATTTTTACGAGACCCAAACCATTGGCAATACCGCACAATGGAATGCGTGTTTAAAAAACGTGATTAGTCAGCCTACCTACGAGCTTGACGGTAAGGTGTTTACCCGGGTGTGGGATTCAGTAGGTGACGAATCTCCGCCAGTTGCGGTAACCGAAACTACCTATGAAGAAGATGGTGATGTAAGTAAAACAGACCAGTTTATGATGTTGTACGAACGTCCTATAGGAAACAATAGGGTTGAGACTCTGCTCGTTGTTGGTGAAGAAAAGCAAGTGGGCAATAATTTAGACAGATGCTTAGTGATTTCTACAGGGTTTGATGTTGAACCTGCAGATATCACGATAAACGGTTAATTAAAAAGGAATAACTATGGATACCATCATGCAATCTTTGGCTGGCCTAGATAACTTTGCACTTTATTTTGGCTTATCGATTGTCTTTCTTTTCATTTTTAAGTTGGTGTACGCACTTGTTACCCCTCATGATGAGTGGAAGCTGGTGAAAGAAGAGAAAAACGTTGCGGCGGCTATCGGTTTCGGCGGCGCGATTATTGGCTTTGCTATTGCGCTAGGCAGTGCAGCGTCAAACTCTGTTGCCATTATTGATTTTGCCATTTGGGCCCTGGTTGCTGTTATTGCCCAGTCGTTAGCGTTTGCGCTGTTGCGTTTTAGCTTTATGCCAAAAATCGCCGAACGCATTAACAATAATGAAGTTTCTGCTGGCGTAATGCTTGCCAGTATGTCGATTGCCGTAGGCTTATTAAATGCCGCTTGCATGACCTACTAAGGGGGCAGCGATGACCGATAAAAGCAAAATTGAAATTCAGGTAACCGACCGCGAGCGCGCGGCGAAGCCAACGATGAAGCGCACCAAACACATCAACCTTAATACCATGCGCAAAGGGTTTAGCGTAAAACCATTGGCCTTAGGTGTAGCCAGCGTGATATTAAGTGGCTGTGGCGCTGAAAAAGAAGACGCCACCATTTACACGTCGCTAGAAGACTGTAAACAAGATTATCCCGATGCTGTTGAGCGCTGTGAAGCCGCGTATCAAACTGCCGTGGATGAGGCGATGCGCACAAGTCCTCGCTTTAACTCCGAATACGACTGTGAGCACGAATTTGGTCCCAACCAGTGCCAACAAGTGAACAATAACAGTGGCAGCTTCTTCATGCCGTTTATGGCAGGATATATGGTGAGCTCATTGCTTTCGCCAAATCGCTACTACTCACAGCCTTTGTATACCTCTTATTCGTACAATTCACCGTTTCGTTCACGTTGGATAACGGCCGATGGGTATGTATTTGACGGTGACATTCGCAAGCGCAACTACCGTGTAAACAAAGATGTTTACAAGCCTAAACCCACGGTTAATAGAACGATGAAACGAGGCGGCTTTGGCAGCAGCGTACGAGCAAAATCTTCATGGGGAAGCAGCAGCCGTAAAGGCGGCTGGGGCGGCTAAATATGTTTAGAATGCCTTGTCAGCCACGCAAAGGCTGGCAGCAGCTGGCCAATGAATTCGGTTTTCACTTTCACACCATGTATGGCGAGCCCTACTGGGATGAAACGGCTTATTATCAATTCACGCTAGCACAAATTGAAAACGACATTGAAGACCCCACCGCCGAGTTACACCAGATGTGCTTGGCAGTAACCGAAGATGTGGTTAACAGTGAAGCATTACTTCGTCGATTTCGCATTCCCGAGAAGCATTGGGATTTGGTTAGACATAGCTGGCTTGACCGCGACACAAGTCTGTATTCACGCTTAGATCTCGTTTATAACGGAAAGGGCCCAGCCAAACTACTGGAAAATAATGCAGATACGCCCACCAGCTTGTATGAATCGGGGTTCTGGCAGTGGCTATGGCTTTCGCAAAATGTAGATGCCGGTAAGCTCCCTTTGCACGCCGACCAATTCAATAGTTTGCAAGAAAAGTTGGTTCATCGCTTTCGTGAAATTGCGCTTCACTATGGCATTAACCAGATGCACATGGCGTGCTGTGAGGACACAGTGGAAGACCGAGGCACGGTGCAATACCTTCAAGATTGCGCGAAAGAAGCGGGGCTTCAGGCAGACTTTGTGTTTATTGAAGACATCGGGCTTGCCGATACGGGCGTGTTCACCGACCTAAAAGACGCCCCAATAACGGACTGTTTTAAGCTTTACCCATGGGAATTTATGCTGCGGGAAGAGTTTGGTGACGTATTGGAAGGCGCACAAGTCAATTGGATTGAGCCACCGTGGAAGTCGATAATTTCAAACAAAGCATTGCTGCCCCTGCTTTGGAAAAAATTTGAAGGACACCCTAACCTTCTGCCGGCCTTTTTTTCAGATGAAGTAAGCAATAATGGCTTGTCGGGGAAGTGGATTAAAAAACCGCTGTTTTCCAGGGAAGGAGCAAACGTGTCTATTATTGAAGATGGTGTCGAAAACCTACTTAGTGACGGCCCTTACGGTGAGGAAGGGTTTATTGTCCAATCATTTGAACCTTTGCCGGTTTTCGAGGGTAACCATACACTTATTGGTAGTTGGTTAGTGGACGATATGCCAGCAGGCATCTCTGTAAGAGAAGACGCGTCTGCCATCACACAAGATTTATCCCGCTACCTTCCCCATATCATTCTTTAATTGACGTGAAGGGTTATTAAATGAAGTCGCTTTCATTTCAAATTCGAGTTTTACTGACCTTAGGCGCACTGCTTATTGTGATTGAAGTGGCCAACCTGCTTACCGGTAATAGCCTCAACCAATTCGGTGTTGTACCTCGCACGCTATCCCACCTGCCCTATATCTTTACGGCGCCTTTTTTACACGGTACGCCAACGCATTTAATGGCTAACTTAGTCCCGTTGCTGTTGTTTATGTGGCTTACTATGCAATGGGGGCGACGCACGTTTTTAATTGCCACGTTAAGCGCGTTGCTTGTAGGTGGCGTAGGCGTGTGGCTTTTCGGACGAAGCGCTACGCATATAGGCGCTAGCGGCATGGTTTACGGCTACTTTGGCTTTCTGGTTTTAGCCGGATTTCGCAGCAATAAAATACGCTATTTGCTTATCTCCTTAGTGGTGGCCGCGCTTTATGGTGGGATGCTGGTGGGTGTGCTGCCAACTTCAAAATTTATTTCCTTTGAATATCATCTGTTTGGCTTTCTAGGCGGCTTATTTGCCGCATGGCACTGGGCACGCTAATTAGTTTACGTATAATTGGCCTTAAGATAAGACGTTAAAAAAAGTTATGTCAGCAGTACAACAACCTACACAGAAGAACCAAGGCTTTTTCGGCAACTTAGCGTTTAACATTGTTATTCCTGTCGTGCTAATGAGCTATGCAAGTTCAGAAGATTACTTAGGCCCAGCCTGGAGTATAGTCGCAGCCCTTAGCTTCCCAATAGGCTATGGTTTGTGGGATTTAAAAGAGTCCGGCAAAGTTAACGGCTTTTCCGTTTTGGGTATTATCAGCGTACTACTAACCGGCGGGTTTAGTTTACTCAAGCTTCCGGCTGAATATATCGCCATCAAAGAGGCCGCTATTCCGGGCCTTATCGGTATTGCCGTCCTCGCTACGCAGTACTCTAATAAGCCGTTAGTGAAAATGCTTATCTTGAACGACCAGATAATAAACTGGCCGCACTTGAATCAGGTACTTGACGCTAAAGGGAAACAACCCGAATTCAAAAAGAAAATTGCAGTAAGCTCGTATATCGTAGCGAGCTCATTTTTCCTTTCATCAGCACTTAACTATATTTTGGCAAAAATGATCCTGGTCAGTGAGCCGGGTACCACGGCCTACACCGAAGAACTTGGACGCATGACCGCGTTAAGCTACCCCGTCATTGTTATTCCCAGCATGATTTTGCTTATTGCAGCGCTTTGGTATTTATTTGCCCAAATCAAAAAAATTACGGGCGAAGAACTCGATAACTTCATAAACCAGTAAATTCAAATAATGATAAGGGGCGGTAAGCCCCTTTTTTATTGCCAATAAAAAAACCACCTCGCCGTTTTAACCGAAATACTTTTACCCTACGTATACTGATACTTAAAATACTAAACGCGCTAAATAAAGACTACGACACGACTACGACCCAAAACTACAACGACAAAGCCTACGTATGCTAATTATAAAAGAGCTCAAAAAATCATTTTCAGACGCCGGAACACCATTGCTTAATAACCTTTCTCTTAACACACGAAAGGGCGAGTCGATTAGCATTCAGGGGGCATCAGGCTGCGGAAAATCCACATTGCTTTCATTAATAGCAGGTTTCGAGAAGCCAGATAGCGGCGACATTTTGGTTAATAACTTGTCGATTGTGAATAACGGCAGCAACCCCAAAAAAATTGATAATTTTCGCAAAGAAAACCTTGGTATTGTCTTTCAGAGCTTTAACCTGTTCGATTGTTTCAACGCGTGGGACAACATTGCCTTTACCTCAAGGCTTAAAGGAAACGTTGATAAAGACTACCAGCTTGCGCTTATGAAGCAGCTCGGTATTTTATCTCTTGCTCAACACCCCATAAGTAACTTATCTGGGGGCGAACAGCAACGGTGCGCTATTGCACGAGCGCTGGTTCACCGCCCAGCCCTTGTCCTTGCCGACGAGCCCACCGGTAATCTTGATGAAGCCACCAGCGATACAGTATCTGACTTGCTCTTTGAAACCTGTAGACACACTAACACCACGCTTGTAGTGGTTACACACAGTAATGAAGTAGCGGTAAAAGCCGATCGTGCACTGCAGTTACATCAAGGCGTGCTTGAACGCGCTAACATTGACAATGCCACACTAACCACAGCTCGTTAGTGTCTACTCTTGCTACACGTAAGCTTACCGAGATAGTAAGACGCCAAAGGAGAAAATGTTGCGTACGTTGCTTCTAACCACATCGGCCCTGTTTGCCATGGCGAGAAAGCGGCCTTGGGAGCCACTGCTTATTATGTTTGCAATACTGTTAGCAAACGCTGGGCTTATCACCGTATTACTTATAAACGAAGGCGCTACCCAGGGAGAACTGTTACAGCGCGAGCAAGGGCTACTTTCTAACAACATCATTGTACCTGCTGATAAGGCTACCCACTTCAGCAAAGAACAATACGCGCTAATTCGACAAAGTGGCTTTACTCAACTTATTGCATTTGCCGAAAGAAACGTCGTTTTAACCTGCAAAGACAATGAAAAAAGCCCGGTAATGCTCAAACTCATCGGCGTAGACACGCAGCCCTTCTTAGGCAGCACTTTTAAAGGTTTACCCCAACGTGAAGTAAATCGCCTTCAAAGTATGGCTTCACAAGCGGCTTCAACGTCACCCCAGGTAAACAGTAACACCCGAGTATTTAGACCAGCACGCTCACCTTCGTTTCCCGTCAATGGGCTTATTCACCCTGCGACCAGCGCGAAGCTTTCTTGTCACAAGGTGTTAAGCGAAGTGGATAAGCCCCCGCTATGGCCTGCATCGGTTACCGCGGTAACGACAAGCACTGTGCCCCACAATACCCTTTTAATTGCTATTGCTGATTTTTACAAAGGGGAAGTACGCATAGCCAACGATGCAGCGAATCACGCTTCTCGTGAGGAACCAACGTCAATGCAGGTGCCGCTTGCGGGGTTCATCTCGTTCGTTTCCCTTACCGAAGAAGATATCCGTCATTTAGAAGCGCTCCTTGGCACAAGAGTGTCTGTGGCCGGCGGCGATGCAATCAACGAAACGGGCTGGCTGCCAGAGAGCTTTAGGCTAAACCTGTGGGCAATGAGCGCACTTATGGGCGTGGTAGCCCTGTTTATTGTACTTAATGCGCTCAATTTAATGTACCGCACTCGCCTGCCCAATATCATTCGGCTGCGTCAGCTTGGCGTCTCTACCGCGACACTGATCAGCGCCCTATATGTAGAACTGTTTTTATATTGCATAGTGAGCACCCCGTTAGGCATTTTCGTCGGCTTTCAAGCCGCCTCTTTCTTGTCGCCCGTTATAAGTGGCACCTTTGCGTCGCTGTTCAGTGCGGTGTTCGTGAACCCAGATGTAAACTTACTTGCTTTGTTTACCCTCGCCCTTACCGTAACCTTTTCATCGTTAGTCCTGTTTGCGTTAGTTCCCATTAAAACACTTTCTAATGCATTAACCTTAAAACGGGCAAAAGAAGGGAAAAGCCTACCTTTGGTTGTAGTACTTGTGGCGTCTGTAACGGCTGTCGTGTTTCTAATCCTTATTGAAAAGCTTATTGCTTCGACCGCAACAGCGCTGCTGTTCGTTGCGTTACTGCTGTTATTCAGCTGCGCACTGGTATTACTTTGGCTGCCAATACTATCTAAAGGCTTGGCGAGCATGGCTCCCAAAAAGTGGCCGGTATTTTATTATGTTATTGCAAACATGCACTTGCTTTCAGGCAAAACCCGGTTAGCCGTGTGTGCTTTTTTCATTGCGTTAACGGCCAACATTGGCATGAACACCATGACCGACAGTTTCAGAAACGCAACTGAGCAGTGGTTAACCCAAAGACTTTATTCTCCTTACTACCTGTACACCGATTTACCGCTGTCGAAGGTCACACTCCCGCCATCCCTTTCTTCAACACCGCTACTTAAAGCGCAAGGTGAAGTGTTAGGCGTTTACCCTAATAGCTCGAAAACAATAGCTGCCAATACGCCTCCTTCGGCGGTATCAATAAGCAGTTACCCGGTGCATCAAACGGGTAAAAACGCCCTAGTACTTGATGCACTCGCCGAGCCGAGCCTAAATGCTGCGTGGAGTAAATTTGTGACAGGGAAAGGGGTATTTATCAACCAGCAACTGGCTTTTTCCCACGGTATTGAATTAGGCAATACGCTACGTATTGAAAACATTAGGCTGCGCAATTCTCCTTCCTCTGCGAGCTTTGCGCAAACCTCCTCCAAACCGGGCGCTTTGGAGGAGGTTTCGGACATTTTTTCTACTACACCAACGTGGAAGGTCTTGGGTATCTATCCTGATTACGGCAATTTCAACGGCCAAATATTAGTACCCCTCCCCTACTTTTCCCAAGACAACAACCCTATCAAAAACGCGCTATTTTCTGGAGTAATGGCCCTGTACCCCGCCAACCAAGACACCGGTAATAGCGCTTTATTTAATGGCATGGCCAAGCAAAATACTACACCTAACACAAAAATTGACGATGCGTTAAGCGCGCTGACGGCAAAGGAAGGGGAATACACACTTTATACAAAGCAAGAGCTGCTGGATATTTCCATGCAAACTTTCGACCGTACCTTTGTATTAACTGATGGCCTTAATATTACTACTTTACTCGTTGCTGGCATTGCGTTTGCTGTTTCCCTTACCGTACTTACCTTAGGAAGTGCTGCCGAGCTATCTGTATTAAGGGCGCTTGGCGTAAGCCAGTTCAAAGTAAAGTTAGCGCTTTTTATGCAATACATGTTGCTGTGTTTGCTTTCGGCACTACTCGCCATTCCTTTCGGTATTTATCTGGCGTATGTGTTTATTAACTTGGTAAATAGGTATGCATTTAATTGGGTGTACCCGCTTGCTATAAACACTCAGGTACTGTTCGCAAGCGTAGGAGTATCACTACTTATTGTATCGCTCGTGCTTTTGCTTCCCTTAGGAAAACTAAGGCCCAAAATTGATCTTAGACAGGAGGCGCAGCTATGACACAAGGTGGACCTGCTAATAAAATGCTTAGCGCGCTTTGTTTAAAACCGCTTACACGCTTTTCATTCTCGCTGTTAGTGTTATTTGCCGCGTGCTGTTTGCTTAACGCCTGCGATAGCGCACCTGTTGAAGGCAATGCGGCATTGAGAGACATCAGAGGTGAAGAAAGCAGCGCGCCAAACCGTTTTTTTGGCGATATAAAGTCAAGCGAGGTATTCGCTACCGTTGAACGCGATAATTATCTATCCTTACCTTTTGATCACGAAAGCCATCCCGATTTTCAGTTAGAATGGTGGTACCTAACCTTTGTGCTAACAAGCGATACAGGTGAAGAGTTAGGCCTTCAATATACGCTTTTCCGCTTTAATACCGATAGTAGGGGCGACCAGCAACACGCCAAAAGCCATTGGGCGAATACCCAACAGTGGATGGGACATGCATCGCTGCATACAAAAAACAGACATTATTTCGAAGAGCGTTTTGCTGCCGGCAACGTGGGTAATGCTTACGTAAAAAGACAGCCCTTTACAGCTGTCATTGACGATTGGCAATGGAAAAGCACTGCGATTAATAACAGTAAAGAAGCCGCGAGTGAAAGTAATGGAATGTTCCCCTCTTCGTTATTATTTACGTTTGGCAATAAAAAGAAAAACGCAAAGAGCAAAGTAGTGGCAATGAATACAGCGCTACCAACGGCAACATCACCTTCATCCCAATACACCATAGATAATAACGCGGTTAGCGTGTCACTAAACTTAAGTGCTACAGGCCCGTTTATAAAACATGGCGATAACGGCTATAGCAAGAAAACAGAAGACGGGCGCTTGCGCTCGTATTATTACAGCCAGCCTTTTATGCAGGCGAATGGCACCGTTAATATCGAAGGTAAAACGCTAAAGGTAAGCGGTAAAGGCTGGTTTGATCACGAGTGGACGAGCCATTTAGCCAATAGCCAAGCAATGGGGTGGGATTGGTTTTCACTGCACCTAGACGATGGCAGTAAACTCATGGCTTTTCGCATGCATGCAAGCACTGGGCGCAGCAAAAACGAAAAAAACGAGGTTTACACGACCGCCAGCTATATTACTACAGAGGGTATAAAAGAAACCATCGACCAAGCGAGCATATCTATAACACCGGTGAAATACGAAACGATTAAATCTGGTGAAACTAACCGAACAGTCCCAACCGC
The DNA here is from genome assembly GCF_054968525.1 of Alteromonas sp. G5_S2_22_S1. NCBI lineage: Bacteria > Pseudomonadati > Pseudomonadota > Gammaproteobacteria > Alteromonadales > Alteromonadaceae > Alteromonas > Alteromonas sp. G5_S2_22_S1. The sequence continues at coordinate 77,443 of NZ_JBQKUJ010000006.1, forward strand.
TTGGCAAATACGCATACCCAAAAAGAACATCAACGCAACTGTTGCCGCATTTAAGAAAAACCAGTGGAATGACAGCCTTTTCCCCTACTATGAAGGGCGCGTTAAAATAAGTGGTTCACACTTAGGCAGCGGCTTTATGGAGCTAACGGGCTACTAATACTGCACGTTACTCCACCATTTAACGCCCCGCTCCGTTTCGCCCCCACTAATAAATAGACCAGTTTATTCGCTCACTGAGCGAGGTTAATGCCGCTACACCAAGTTGTGAATTGCCCACACTATTAAGTGCCGGTGAGAAAACGCAAATTGAAAAACGGCCCGGCACAACGGCAACAATACCGCCGCCCACACCACTTTTACCCGGCAGGCCTACCTTAAAGGCGAAGCTACCTGCTTCGTCGTACATGCCGCTGGTTGCTAAAAGCGCGTTAACTTGTTTCGTTTGGTAAGGCGTTAATACCTGCTCATTAGCACAGGTTGAGAAGCCGCCGTTGGCTAGGAAACTAGTGGAGCGGGCTAAATCTTCACAGCTCATTTCTAACGCACAATTATGGAAATAGTTACGAAGTACGTCTTCAACCTCGTTCTCAAAGTTACCGTAAGCTTTCATCAAATACGCCATGGCTGCGTTACGAGAACGGTGCTCAAATTCCGATTCTGCTACTTCTTTGTTCACCACAATTTCGCCGTTACAGCTTAAGCGCCTAACGAAGTCTCTCATGGCAATATGCGGCGAGGCAAAACGAGACTGTACCATATCACTTACTACCAACGCGCCGGCGTTGATAAAGGGGTTACGAGGAAGACCATGTTCGTACTCTAACTGCACTAATGAGTTAAAAGGTAAACCGGATGGCTCGCACCCTACCCTATCCCACATAGTTTCCCCATAGTGGTTAATGGATAACACCAAATTAAACACCTTTGAAATACTCTGAATTGAGAAAGGCACGCTGGCATCGCCAATAGAGGTTATATGACCTTGGGTATCACAAATTGAAATGCCAAACTGCCTCGGGTTTACCGTAGCCAGGGCGGGTATGTAATCTGCAACCTTGCCCATACCCAACATAGGTTCAACTTCATCGTATATATCTTGAAGTAACGACAGCATTTCGCTTTTCATGTTTTCCTTTTACCTTATTTCCCAACAGATAAAAATAAAGCGCCAGCTTTTAAAAACATTGGCGCTTTATTCGATCGATTACAGCTTAGTGCACTTTGTTTTAAGCGCGATGCCCTATTAGCACTTCAGCAAAACGCTAAACTGACCGTTAATTACAGCGCCAGTCTTCTTTAAAGTCACAAAGCTCGTCGTCATCTTCATCTGAAGTAAGCTCAATGTTAGTTGATACTTTCTTTGACGGAAAAGCGATTTTTGCGGGTTGTTTTTTATCAATAAAGCTAAAAATTTTCTTCGCAATATCTGTGTTGTCAATTTGCCCCATAAACGACTGATAACCCGCGCCAAAGGCAAACACTTCAACATCTACGCCTGTGTGACCGCCTGTGGTCCAGCCTGTGTTTGTCTTGGTGTCGAGAAACGTTTTAACCGCACTAAAGCGCGTTTTGTCGTCCTGGTTCGATATGCTATTTAACGTAGCTAACTCTTGTTCGTTTAGTGACAGGCCTAATTTAGCGGCGACGAATTCGCCAGGGTTTTCTTCGTTTGCCATTTCAAGTGCAATCGTCATCACCGATGCAGAAAGCGATTTAAGGTGCTCCGGGCTCCAGCGATAGTCGCCATTCGCGCCAATGGTCAAACCGCCGGTACTATGATCTGCCGTCAATACCACCAAGGTGTCTGGGTTCGCTTCTACATAGTCACGCAAATACTCCATGGTAATAGCAAGATCATGCATTTCAGCCATAGCAGAAGCAATATCGTTAGCGTGTCCTGCCCAGTCTACTTGGCTTGCTTCAACTAATAGGAAGAAGCCGTTATCATTTTCTAAATGTTTAATGGCATTTTTTGTTAGATACTTAAGACGGTTCTTACGCTTATCGTCGAGAACAGCGGGCAACGCCACTGGGGCAAATAAGCCCAAAACATTACTACCGGCAGGCACAGAAGCTAGGCGATTATATGAATCAGCATATTCATAGCCTGCGTCGATAAACTGAGCCAAAATATCGCGATCTTCTCTCTCAAAATAAGACGTACCACCACCTAACATTACATCTGCGACAAACTCACCGTTTACGCGCACATCAAAAAAGTCGTCAGCAATCTCATTATAGTTTTTGCGGCTTTCATTATGAGCAATATACGAAGCCGGCGTGGCATGAACAATTTGAGACGTTACTGCAAGACCCGTTCGCATGCTCTTGCTTTTCGCATAGTACATAACCGAATTAACAGGTTGTTTGTTTACATCTACGCCTATAGCGCCATTATATGATTTCACACCCGAAGCCAGTGCTGTTGCTGCTGCAGCCGAATCGGTAACATAACCAGACACTTGAGCCGGATACGTGGATGCATTTCCGACTAAAATGTCATCAAACACTACGGGCTCTATGTTTGGTGTAGTTGGGTCGTCAACATAGTTTCGATATGCCGTTGTGTAGGCCGGGCCCATACCATCTGCCACAACCATAATGATATTCTTTGGCACGCCCTGTAGCTGGGCGCGATTGTGATTGGCTGGCTGGTGTGCGGATTCAGTGATACCACAACCCGCTAGAACGGCGATAGACGCACAGCTTAGAATGGATGTGCGAACAAATTGTTTAATCATTTAAACTTCCCTGAGTAAGTAAAGGCATCTAGATGTGTTGATGAAGTCTAGATGCAAAAAACGACACTATCGCGAATAATTTTGTGATGTTTGTTTAGCGATAAGGCGTATTAGTGTAAATCAGGCAAGCGCTATGCTCAAAGCTTTTGGGTAAAATAAACACGGGACAGGGCGACCAGCCGGCCCCCTTGGTAACGTGTACTATGACGTGGACGTTATAATATTTATTTCGTAGATGAAGATAGGTACTCGCGCATGCGTTGCTGAGCCACGTCAACAAGCATATCTGGCTGAAATTTCGAGATAAATCTATTACAACCGACTTTTTCAACCATTGCATCGTTGAAGCTTCCGCTTAGGGAGGTATTTAGGGTTATAAACAAATCGGCCATTCTTGGGTCGTTACGCACTTCAGAGGTCAATCGATACCCGTCCATTTCAGGCATCTCGGCGTCAGTGAACATTAAAAGTATTTCGTCTGTTGGGTTTATCCCTTCATCAGCCCACTTTTTCAACAGTGATAGAGCTTCTGCACCATTTTTGCGTTCAATGATGGTGACGCCAAGCTGTTCTAATGTGTCTCTAATTTGTTTTCTCGCCGTACTTGAGTCGTCGACAATAAGTACCTTTTTCCCTAAAAAGTGATTGACGATGTCCTTATCAAGGACTTCTTCAGAGATAGAAGTGTCGTAATCTATGATTTCAGCGAGCACTTTCTCTACATCGATGATCTCCACCAGCTCTTGTTTACCCTCAACATTCACCTGAGTTATGGCGGTTAAATAGTTTGTTTTACCTATGCCGGAGGGAGGAGGCTGAATTGTTCCCCAGGACGTGTTCACAATGTTTTTGACGTTGCCAATTATAAACCCCTGAACGCTTCTATTATATTCAGTAGTAATCACATTCTTAGCGGTGTCTTCGGTGGCTCCCCCTCGAATTTTTATAGCCTGACGTAAATCAATAATGGGTATTGAGCTGCCGCGATAGTTCATCACGCCTTTAAGGTTCTGGTGAGATCCAGGCATGATATTGAGCTTAGGCACATTGATAACCTCTTTAATTTTAAAGACGTTCATTGCAAATATGTGCCGCGTTCCAAGTTGAAACATCAAAAGTTCAAGCCGGTTTTCTCCAACAAGCTTGGTTCTTTGGTCAACCGACGACAATACACTGCTACTCATAAAATTCACTTTTCACTTTATAATCAAAAAGCTAGATACACATAGGCCTTCAGCTACCCAGCAAGATTTTTTGCGCTTAACCCTACCTCGCCCAATTTGGCAAAGCTATTACTCTTTTAGCTAATAGACAGACTAAATAAGCAACGATGTGTGGCACGCTCGCACTTACAACTGACTTGCACTACTTCCCACTCACACCACCAAGCATTCACGAAATAAATGACCGCAATGCAAAATATATATTTCTATTATTCCAAACCACGCACTAGGATGAAATGGAATCAACGGGAACGCCCTACAGCGTAAACACAAACAACGTTAAGTATTTTAATTATAGTCGGGAGAGACGCTCATGTCGCAATATCAACAAGACATTGATAACTTCGCCACCTTAAAGGCAGCACAGAAAGGAACGTGGGAAGGTATAAACCCAGAGTTCGCTGCTCGCATGAAAGTTCAAAATCGTTTCAAAACTGGCTTAGACATTGCCCGTTATACTGCAGGCATCATGCGTAAAGACATGGCTGAATACGACGCAGATTCGTCTCAGTACACACAGTCACTAGGCTGCTGGCATGGCTTTGTAGGCCAGCAAAAAATGCTTTCAGTTAAAAAGCACCAAGGTACAACCAGCAAAAGCTACCTTTACCTATCTGGTTGGATGGTAGCGGCGCTTCGCTCTGAGTTTGGTCCGCTACCTGACCAATCAATGCACGAAAAAACGTCAGTTTCTGCCCTTATCGAAGAGCTTTACACCTTCCTTCGCCAGGCAGATGCCCGTGAATTAGGCGACCTTTTCCACAAACTAGACGACGCGAAGAAAAACGGCGGCGATGTAGCGGCTATCCAAGCTGAAATCGACAACTACGAAACTCACGTAGTACCAATTATTGCGGATATCGACGCAGGTTTTGGTAACGAAGAAGCAACTTATCTACTTGCAAAACAAATGATTGAAGCAGGTGCATGCTGTATCCAAATCGAAAACCAAGTGTCAGATGCGAAGCAATGTGGTCACCAAGACGGTAAAGTAACCGTGCCACACGAAGACTTCCTAGCAAAAATCAACGCTGTACGCTATGCATTCCTTGAACTCGGTGTTGACGACGGCGTTATTGTTGCACGTACTGACTCACTAGGTGCTGGTCTTACCCAGAAGATCCCAGTGTCCACCTCTGAAGGCGACCTGGCTGCACAATACAACGCATTCCTTAAAACCACAGAGGTTGCTGGCGCAGACGACCTAACTGAAGGTGACCTAGTTCTTAAACAAGGTGGCAAGCTAGTTAAGCCAGAGCGTTTGCCAAACGGTTTGTTCCGCTTTAAAGACAACACAGGTTTTGACCGCGTAGTACTTGACTGTGTTACTTCGCTTAAGCACGGTGCTGACCTACTTTGGATTGAGACTGAAAAGCCTCACGTTGGTCAAATTGCTGAAATGGTTAACGCTATTCGCGAGCAAGTACCAAACGCTAAGCTGGTATACAACAACTCTCCATCGTTTAACTGGACACTTAACTTCCGTCAGCAAGTATTTGATGCTTGGACAGAAGAAGGTAAAGATGTGTCGGGTTACGACCGTGCGAAGCTTATGTCAGCAGATTACGATGATAGCGAACTTGCAGCAGAAGCTGATGAGAAGATTAAGAGCTTCCAAGCTGACGCGGCACGTGAAGCCGGTATCTTCCACCACCTTATCACGCTACCTACTTACCACACTGCAGCACTGTCTACTGACAACCTTGCGAAAGGCTACTTCGGTGAAGAAGGTATGCTTGCTTATGTACGCGGTGTTCAGCGTCAAGAAATTCGCCAAGGCCTTGCGTGTGTTAAACACCAAGCGATGGCAGGTTCTGACCTAGGTGATACGCACAAAGAGTACTTCTCTGGTGAAGGTGCACTTAAAGCGTCTGGTGAAGATAACACCATGAATCAGTTTGACGCATAACGCGAACCAGCAATGAGTTAAACGGAAAGCATCCCAACCTTTCCTACAGGGCACCTTCGGGTGCCCTTTTTTACGCCTTTTATTCAGCCTATTTATATCAACTTGAAAAGGTAAACAAATGCATCTTTTTAAGAAACGCATAAACGGCTGACATAACAGCCAAAATTCAATAGCTTATAGCTATATAAAAACCTATATTAAGACTAAACGCTTATCTGACATTCAAATAGAAACCCTTTATAATAGACCTGTTTAATTAGGTTTCAAAAGAGCATTAGAATAATGAATATAGCGAAGGTCGACCTGAATTTATTAGTGTACTTAGATGTGCTGTTGCGCGAAGGCAGTGTGACAAAAGCGGCAAATCAGCTAAGTATTACACAGCCTGCAATGAGCAACGGTCTAAAACGCCTTCGCGACCTCTTCAAAGACCCTTTACTCGTTCGCACTAGCGACGGGATGACGCCCACTAAGCGCGCCCTCGAACTGCAGCCAATTATTCGCGACGTGCTTAGCCGGCTAGAAAGCTCTATTCAGCCGGAAACTGACTTCGACCCGCTGACCAGCGACAGAACCTTCCGCATTATGACCAGTGATTATGCAGAAAGTACGCTGCTGCTTGAGTTAGTGGGAAGACTTGCTGACTTGGCCCCAAACATCACGCTAGATCTTATTACTCCCAGCGACGTAACGTTCCACGATGTAGAACAAGGGAAAGTGGATATGGCGATTAACCGCTTCGAGGAACTTCCCTTGTCATTTCACCAAAAAGTGATTTGGTACGACACATTCAGTTGTGTAATGAGTGCCGACCACCCACTTGTTGAAAAATGTAACCTTGAAGGCTACTTAAGCGCTCAACACATTTGGGTAAGTAAAACAGGGTTTGGTGTGGGCGTGGGTATTGACCCCAATGAAGTACAAAAACTGGGGTGGGTTGATGCCGAGTTAACTAAAATTGGAAAGCAACGGGCTATTCGTGTGTTTACACGCCACTATCACGCAGCCCTTCAAATTGCGAAAAAGCAAAAACTTATTGCAACCTTGCCAAGTAAAGCTGCCCGTTTATTTAAACACGACCCTGATGTGGTAATTAAAGAGCCACCTTTTGATATACCGCCTATAGCCCTAAAAATGGCGTGGAGTGCTCTACTTCACCACGACGCAGGCCACATTTGGTTACGCCGATTGATAAGCGATGTGGCCAGCGAAATGAACGCGGGCTGAACATTCACTAAATATATGGCAAAAATACAAACCATAAATTAAAAAACTATCTCTATACACACTACACTGGGTTAACAGACAAATGTATAGAGGTAGTTATGCAAGGATATATTACAAAGGGCCGACTACAGGTTGCCGAACAACTCGATAACTTTATCAACGAACAGGCACTTCCTGGCACTGGCGTCGACCAAGAGGCTTTTTGGCAAGGCGCTGAAGCTCTCTTCGAAAAATTCATACCTCAAAATCGCGCGCTACTAGAAAAGCGAGAGCAACTTCAGCGCGCTATTGATGACTACCACAAAGCTGGGAACCCGGTAGGTGGTAGCGAATACACGGACTTCCTTAAAAACATTGGGTATCTCGTTGAGCAGCCTGCGAACGTTACCGCCGACACACAAAACGTAGATGCAGAAATTGCTACTATGGCAGGGCCACAGCTTGTAGTACCTATTAACAATGCTCGCTATGCACTTAACGCGGTAAATGCTCGCTGGGGAAGCCTGTATGATGCATTGTACGGCACTGACGTTATAAGCGATGAAGGCGGCGCAGAAGCGGGGAAAAGTTATAACCCTGTTCGTGGCGCTAAAGTAGTAGCGAAAGCGAAAACCTACCTAGATAACATGATACCGCTAGCGAAAGGCAGCCACGCAGACGTTACACAGTATAAAATTGATACGGGTAAACTGGCTATCACGCTTACCGATGGCGATGAAACCACCCTAGCGAATACTGAACAATGGCAAGGATACCAAGGCGATATCAGTGCCCCATCAAGCCTGCTTTTTGCGCACAATGGCCTGCACTTTGAAATTCAAATTGACCCTACTCACCCGATTGGCGAGAGTGATCCAGCGAACGTAAAAGACGTGTTGGTTGAAGCCGCTCTGACTACCATTATGGACTGCGAAGATTCCGTTGCCGCTGTTGATGCTGAAGACAAAACCTTGGTGTACAGCAACTGGTTAGGTTTGATGAAAGGCACGCTCAGCATTGAAATGACAAAAGGCGGTAAGCAACTTGTTCGCGCCATGCATGACGATAGAAGGTATCAGCCCTCTAAACACGCTGCAAAGAATCAGTTAAAAGACGGAGAGCTTGTTCTTTCTGGCCGAAGCCTAATGTTCGTTCGAAACGTCGGTCACCTTATGACTAACGACGCCATGCTTTTTGACGGTGAAGAAGTACCAGAAGGGATCATGGATGGTTTAATCACTTCCCTTATCGCAAAGCATGACCTTTTAGGTAATAGTAAATTTAAAAACAGCCGCGAAGGCAGTATTTATATTGTTAAACCTAAAATGCATGGGCCTGAAGAAGTGGCGTTCTCTAATGCGCTATTTGGTGCTATCGAGCCTATCATCGACGTTCCCACCAACACCCTTAAAATGGGTATTATGGATGAAGAGCGTCGTACGAGTGTTAATCTACAAGCGTGTATCGCTGAAGCAACCTCGCGGGTTGTGTTCATCAATACAGGCTTTTTGGACAGAACGGGTGATGAGATACACACTTCAATGCTTGCCGCGCCGTTTGCAGAAAAAGCCGCCCTTAAAGCTATGCCATGGATTAAAGCTTACGAAACCGCAAACGTTGCCGTAGGTCTTCGCTGTGGCCTTTCTGGTAAAGCGCAAATTGGTAAAGGTATGTGGCCGATACCTGATGAAATGCAAAATATGATGGATGCTAAAACTGGTCACCCTAAGGCTGGAGCAAATACTGCATGGGTGCCCTCTCCTACTGCAGCGACACTGCACGCGATTCATTATCACGACGTGAATGTGTTTGACGTCCAGAAGTCGCTAGATGAGAACTTTGATGGGTTAAGCGATATACTCACTATTCCTTTGTTAGAAGATGCCTCAACGCTTACACGTGAAAGTATAAAGCGTGAAATCGACAATAACGTTCAGGGCATTTTAGGCTACGTTGTACGCTGGGTTCACCAAGGTGTAGGCTGCTCTAAAGTTCCAGACATCAACAATGTTGGCCTTATGGAAGATCGCGCGACCTTACGTATTTCATCGCAGCATATCGCAAACTGGTTAGAGCACGGCATTGTAAGTGTAGATCAGGTAAAAGAATCTTTAGCACGCATGGCAGTACTGGTAGATGAGCAAAACGCAGGTGACCCTGAATATATTCCTATGACGCCTGATTTAGATAGCTCAATCGGCTTCTTAGCTGCAAGCGACCTCATCTTCAAAGGTAAAGAACAACCTAGCGGTTACACCGAACCTTTATTGCACGCCCGTCGCCGCGAGATGAAGGCGAAGCTGGCAGGTAATTAGGCTTAGCCTTTTAAACTTAAATTCCTGATACCACACAAATCAAGCTCACTCGCTATTTAAATAGGAGTGGGCTTTTTTATTAATCAAATTTTTTAGAACTCGCGCTGTGACAATTAACACATTCCAAATAGCGTTATTCACACAATGTAGCGAAACAGCAACACCTTAGACTAAAGAGATGAACGAAAAGCCCTTCGCTATTTTGCCGTTATAAAGCCTGTCAACTAAGCTTCTATTAAAAGGCGACGCGGTTGTGCTCAATGAAAAATTAAACTGCATACGCTTTAGCCTTAATAAAACGGAGTATGCATATGCAGGTAGCCTCGGCAGCGATACCCAATAACCTATCAACCTCAGACTTAACGCAAATCGTTCCTATTTTCTCAGGGGGCGGCACACGTTTAAGCGCTCACATAGGCATTATAAAAGCCCTGCATGATATGAAAATTGGCTTTGATACGCTTGTAGGCGTATCAGGCGGTTCCATTATTGCCTCGCTCTATGCTAAAGGTTATAGCGTGGAACAAATGCGAGAGCTGGCGCTTGTCACCGACTTTAGGCAATTTACTGAATTCTCACTTGTAAGATTATTACGTGAAGGCGGGCTCTCCTCGGGTGATGTATTTCAAAACTGGATAGATGAACAGCTTGAAGGCGCGGTATTTGCCGACATGCCGCTCGATTTAAACATACTCGCCACAGATGTAAACGGCGGCGGCCCGGTTTTATTCAACAAGCACGCTACGCCTGACATGAAGGTATCAGAGGCCGTGCGCTACTCCATGTCTATCCCGCTAATATTTTCATTCAAACCCTTTAAAGAGTATTTGCTGGTGGACGGTGCGATATTGTCTGAAGATGCGCTGTTTGAAGACTGGCGAGGAGACGGCACGCCGTCGGTTTGCTTTAGACTTCAAAGCACGGAGCAAAAGCGAAAAGCCATTAAGAAAAACTTACTGCAACTTCCACAATATGTGGGCATGCTTATTCGTACGTTTATGACGGCGATATCGCGAGAGTATGTGAATGCAAAGTATTGGCACAATACGGTAGTGGTCAATACGGGAGAAGTTTCTGCGGTAGACTTTTCGCTAACGCCAGAAATTAAAAACACACTTTTTGAACTGGGATATTCCACTACCAAGGAATTCCTGCCCAAAAAGTGTGCGGGATTTATGAGAAGCAGTGCATTCGACGTGTCTTAATTTCTTCGAGACGCCCTTTCATTTACACTTTGTAGAAGTTGCGGTACCAATCGACAAACGCTTTTACGCCGGTTTCAACGTCAGTAGAAGGCTGATAGCCGGTATCAGCAACTAAAGAAGATACATCAGCATAGGTATCTGGCACATCGCCTGGCTGCATTGGAAGCAGCTCTTTTTTGGCTTCAATCCCTAAAGCGCTCTCCAGCGTTTCAATGAACTTCAACAAATGTACTGGCGTTTGTGCACCAATGTTATACACCTTATATGGCGCCTTACTAGTACTTGGGTCAGGATTGCTGCCATCCCAGTTTTCATTAGGTTTAGCCACATTATCAAGCGAGCGAATGACGCCTTGAACGATATCATCAATATAGGTGAAATCACGACGGTGATTACCGTAGTTATAAACCTCAATGGTTTTACCTTCTAGGATGGCCTTCGTGAACTTGAACAGCGCCATATCTGGGCGCCCCCAAGGGCCGTACACGGTGAAAAATCGCAACCCAGTTGTAGGCAGGTTATACAGATGGCTGTAAGTGTGCGCCATTAATTCGTTGGCTTTTTTAGAGGCGGCGTACAAGCTTACCTGATGATCGACATTATGCTGCTCTGAAAACGGCATGGTTTCATTCGCGCCATACACTGAGCTAGATGACGCATACACCAAGTGCTCGACTTTATTATGGCGACACCCTTCTAAAATATTTACGAAACCGACGATATTGGAATCGACATAAGCGTTCGGGTTTTCAAGAGAATAACGCACGCCAGCTTGCGCGGCTAAATGTACTACTCTGTCGAACTTATGTTCTTCAAAGAGTGCAGCCATTTTCTCGCGCTCTTCAACGCCCATTTCTGTAAATGAGAACAGGTCAGCTGCAGATGATGATTTGATCTCGTCTAAACGAGCGTGCTTTAAATTCACATCGTAATAATCGTTTATGTTGTCAATCCCGACAACTTGGTCACCACGATTGATAAGGTATTGCGATACAGCTGCACCAATAAAGCCGGCTGCTCCGGTGACTAAGATTTTCATTTATTAATCCCTTGGGTTTTGTGTATTGAATTAAAATTCATTGATAAGCCCGCACTTTAGTTTAGTTTAAGCACACCTAAAAAGTCTTTCGTTCTCTTTCTCAACAAATTGAGCCTACTCTGTTAACTAAGCTATCTGGAGCCGAACACTCAGCACTCGGCTCAACAAAGCTCCTATAAAACTGCAATAGATATAAAAAGAAACTCTAAGCAAATAATGCACCATAGAAATATTCTAATGCCGCTCTAGAGTTAACTTGTGGCTCCTTTCAACAATTCCCTCACGAACCTAACAGGAATTGCATATGAAATACCGGTAGGCGACGCGAGCGCACTTTCTTTTGTGTCTTTTACTAAAATTTTGTTTATGACACCTATCACTTCGCCTGTGAAAGGATTATACAAAGGACTACCACTGTTGCCTGGATAAGCAATTGCATCCAATTGATAAATGAGGCTCACACTTTTCAGTCGCGCCCTCATTGTATTAGTTAATTGATTACTATTTGACGCAGGGATTGCGTCCGGTGTTATGGCTGATATATATCCTCTATGTGTGGCTGGATATAGGCCTAAAACAGCACCAATAGGGAAGCCTGTCAATGCAATTTCAGACCCTGGAAGTAGTAATTCATCATTTCCAAGTTTCAGTGCTGACAAAGGAGAATCTAACTTCAGAAGCGCTAAATCGTGCTTGAGATCAATCTTTACAACTTCTGCTTTAATTTTTTTTGCGACTGTTCCTTCACCACTCAAGACTACATAATTTTCAACAATTGTGGGATCTAGATTTTCTGATACTACATGATAATTTGTAATGGCGAAAAAGCCGTTTGATACAATAAAACCAGTTCCTAAGACCCTTGGGGCACTGTGTTTTATTGGAGCATCAACAGCAACAGCAACAGTTCCTTGGGAAACTGATTTTACAATAGATGTAAAAGTAACGGTTTCATTTTCTATTGCTTCAGTGCGGGCCAGTGACCCTAACAACACTAAAATCCCAATAATTAAAGTTTTCATGTATTTTTCCCACGTTGAGCGTTAGTTTAAGAACTTTAATCAATGTATACCGTAAGATACAAATGGATTATTTAAAACAAATAACTCTGCTGTTAATATCACCCCTCACGATCAGTGTATTGCTAATACTATTGTCTTATGCTTTCAAAAGGGCGAATCACTTAAACATCGGGAAGCAAATGTTACTTATGGGTACTTTTGTGTTGATGGTTTGCTCTCAACCATGGGTGGCAAACATTCTACTCTACCCATTAGAATACAATAGCAAACTCTATAATTCATCCGATTTAACTAAAAGTGACGCTATATTTGTTCCTGCTTGCTACTACCAAACGCAATATGACTTACCAGAAGTTTCACGTTGGCACGAATGTTCGATCCAACGGTTAATTCAAGCGAAGATTCTTTCTGATGAATTGAAAATTCCGATTATAGTGACAGGGGGAAATTTCCTTGCTGATAAAGACGTTATATATTCAGAGAAAGCAAAGCAATTTCTGGAAATGTTGGGCGTAATACCAAGTAAGGTAATTTCAATTCCAGAAGGCACTGACTCACAATCAGAAGTCGACGCATTAACCCATAGCTTAAAGTACTCAAGCTTAATTACTGTAACAAGTGCCACTCACCAATACCGATTAGCTCAGCTCTTGGAAAACGCTAATATTAATTCGGAATTTATTCAAGTAGATTTTCAGAGTTCTGGGGAATTAAAACCATTCCTTACAGTTCCTTCAATTCTCGCACTAGAACGCACCAGAAGGGCAATATATGAATATTTAGCAATCGCGAAATACTATGTTTTAGAAAAATAGTATAAAAGGATTAGGCAAATTATTGAAAAGATTTGCTAGACTGACTTGAAGGATGAATTTTGTGTGGACCAAAGTTTAGTGGCTAATAAAACAATAATAGGGCGCGTAAAGTCAATCGTCGGCCGAGAGAGTAAATTGGGAAAGGCGCTGGGAGGCTTAGAAAAGCTTCAAGAAGCCAGATTTATCTCAAAACATTTTTCTGAATTCTTGGACCCAGTGGTTGCACAATCTGACAATACACGTGCTGAAAGTTACAATATTAGACATAAAGTCTACTGTGAAGAACTCGAATTTGAACCACTCAGAGACAATTGCCTTGAAACTGACGAATTCGATGACTTCTCGAGCCCCTGTTTGATCAAACACAAGGGATCAGGTCATTATGCTGGGACAGTCCGTTTAGTAAGGCCTCAGCTTGAGGACCAACTTCTCCCAATCGAGAAGTATTGCCTTAACTCAATTACTCATGAAACTCTTAACCCGCGAAACTTTGAACGAAAAGACATCTGCGAAATTTCTCGACTCGCTGTTCCACTTGAGTTTCGAAAGCGTCAAATGGACAGGTTTTCTGGGGCTGCGACCGGTGTTATTAATGAACATACGTATTCAGAGAATGAATTAAGGTGTTTCCCGTTTATCGCAATTGGGCTTTATTTCTCTGCTGCAGCCTTAGTCATGCACAACAACATAAAACATACATATGTTATGATGGAGCCTCGCCTTGCCCGAAGTATGAGGTTTGTGGGCATTCAGTTTGAGCAAGTAGGTCCTGTTATTGACTATCATGGTAGGCGTGCTCCGTACTATATCAATCCATCACTGCTCTACGCCAATTTAAGGCCTAGCTTTAAGATAATGTTGAAAAACATACAACATGAAGTTGAGAAGTATCCTCGATACTAGGAAATCGTTTAAAAACACTGATTGCTTTTGTCGAGCCTAGCGCTCTTTAATAAATAAATTATATTTCAGTCTTGCGATACTTTTTTCAGACGCGTTAGGAAATCTTTATGGGAACAATAGACTTTGGGTTTGATAAACTTAAAAACCTTCTACTAGCTTCTGGCTTTCAAGCATCACAGATATCATCTGTCGATACTAACGATGCGTACCTCACGTACCCCGAGAAAAATTCTGCTGTATTAATTGTCAAACCATACCCTTCCGAATCAGGTAAAGGTTCACGATATATCGAAATAATAAAGATAATAGAGCTTGCAAAATGTAATGGTTTCGCTATTCACCCCTACAGCAAAGGTGCTAACTTAGGCTATGGCGGTAAAGAACCCTACGGCCCAAATTGCATTGCTTTAGATTTAAGTGCATTCAAAAGAATAAGTCACTACAAGAAAACAAGTGGACACGTAACAGTAGAGCCCGGGGTATCTCAAGAAGCAATTTGTGAATTTTTGATAAAGAATGGAGATATTCATATACATGACACTACTGGAGCGCCAAAATTTGCAAGCATAATTGGAAACTACCTTGAGCGCGGTTTTGGTCATACTCCACTCGCTGAACACGCTAAAAATATTCTTCACGCAGAAATTATCACTCCCAACAGTAAAGACGAACCACCTTCACATTTCGTAACATCAACAGATGGGACATTGTGTGAAATTGACGGAGAGATATTGCATAGGACCTACAATATTGGACCAGATCTAACCGGACTGATAATTCAAAACAACGTTTCAATTGTCACAAACCTCACAGTTAAGCTGTTAAAAAAACCTGAATGTTTCGTAGCGTACTTTATTCCATTCAAAAATGAAGACACTGTACATATGATTGAAGCCTGTGCAGAATTGCGGAAGCAAAATACAATTCACAGCGCAGCGCATATTGGAAACAATATGAAAACGCTCCAGTTGCTTGCAGTGGAATTTCCAGAGTTAATTACATCATACGATTTCAATGAGTTAGATAAGTTAATACGCAAATTCAGCTTAGATGATTGGACGCTATCGGGGGGAATGTACGGGACACCAAACCAAGTCAAGGCACATATCAAAGATTTAAAGGCCGTAATGAAGAGGATTGGAATAAAACCTTTATTCATTGACAAAGGAAAGCTCGGCTTTATAAAGAAAACGTTGTCTCTTTCACCTAGATTTAACAAGGCTTTGGTTAAAAAGCTAATTTCCAGTAAAAACGGTTCCGCTAGAAAAATAGGCGCTAAACTTGCTTTAAGAAAGAGCGTCCTAGAGTTGTGTAAAATAAAGCAAGGGACCCCTAGCAATGAATTTCTTCGAACCATTTATTGGAGAAATCTACACAAGTTGACAGATTCGGTACCTAAACCAGGTAAAGACAAAGTTGGTTTGCTATGGGGAGCGCCATGTACTGAAATATCGAGCAAAGACTTTAAATTAATCACTTCTATTATGAGTGAAACATGTAAGAAGTATAACTTAGAAAGTCCAATTTCAGTAACTTTGATCAATGAAAGAACAATGGAGTGCGTACTGTCTCTTTCGTGGGATAGAGAAGAAGCAAAAGGAGATGAACTTGCATTAGCTTGTTACAAAGAAATAATGCTGGAGTGCGCTTCAAAGGGCTTTCTTCAATACCGAATGTCAACGTTATCAAATCAGTTTTTAAACCAAAATCATTTGCCACTGCTTCATCCGCTACCAACACTTAAAAGCTTTTTCGATCCGTGCAACGTAATCTCACCTTCAAAATACGAGTTAGTGTCTAAAAATTTTACAACCCATTTTCATAAATAATTTTTTACCTTAAACTTCAACAACTTAAGAAGTGGCATGCTGCATGCTTAGTTAATAATGTATAGCAAACCTAATGTTCAAAACAACGGAGCGTGGAAAATGAAATTTGCAACAACTATCAAATATGCAGCGATTGCGGGAGCTCTCGTTACAGCTTCAAACGCGACGGCTGGGGTATCCGCAACAGCTTATTTAGAATTAAATGATCTAGTTGTTCAAATCGATACCGATGGCGACTTGGTTCCAGATCCAGTTAACCCTCTTGATTTTATCACTATTCTACCTGGTGGTTCACGGTCAACTAGTACGTTCGCTGACAATAATGGTATTTCAGACTCAGACTTAGATTCAAAATCTTCTGCCACAGCAGACTCTGATGCTGGCTTACTTTGCCTCGGTGCATCTTGCGGAGTGTTAGGCCTCAGTGATAATGGCCAGACTGTGGATGGTGGCAATCTAGTTGCGAGTGACGCTTTTTATTACTCAGTAGCTGACGCACAAGTTACAGGCAGCGCAATTGGTACTGGAGCTACTGGCTTTACATACGCTGATGCGGGCATTGCAGCTGGTAACGATGAAAGTGCGGGTGCTAATAGTAATATCGCGAATGATATACTTACTACTTTTACTCTTGACATGTTGACGGATATTAATGTGCGATTTAGCGCCTTGATGGATTATCTGGTCGACGCATTTATCTCGCCGGATATTGCTAACGATAGTTTAAGAGCAGCTACATCTACAGCTAAGGCGACATTTGGAATTGAGTTAGTGAGCTTTGACACCGGAACTACAGTATCTCTTAATGATGGCCCTTCAGGTGTAACATTTAATGATATCGCTATAGATCAACCTGGACTGGGTGACTTAATTGTTCGTTCGGGCAACGACGTAGACTTTACGTCGGGCTGGGCTAACGTTAGTGAGGGAACTTATCAGTTGACAATTTCTCAAACATCGACTGTTCAATCCACTCTTGTTCCTGCACCTACTACTTTAGCGATGGCTGCTTTCGGTTTGCTTGGCCTAGGCTTAACTGCTCGCCGAAGAAAACAAAAGTAATCATTGTTTCAATTTGAAAAGCCGGATTTTAATCCGGCTTTTTTATTTATACTATGTTAATACTTCTTGTGACTCATTAAAAAGCGCGATACCTTTATTAAGGTAAATTCACGGACGTTAGAAGTGTTAACATGCTAAAAAATAATATTCGAGTTGCTGCTGCTTTAGCTTTATTAACTTGTGCTGGATGCTCTCCAAAAGCTCAACAGGATTATATTCAAGAAACCAAAACAGCGCTTAAAAACGGGCAAACAAGAGAAGCTGAAGTATTAATTAAACAAGCCATGAGTGAGAAGCCAACATCTGGCCTAAGATTATTGCTTACAGAGGTTTACTTGTTAAACGGCAACATCATTGGCGCCACACAGCAGATCGAAAAAGTAGATATTGAAACGCTCACCCCACCTGAACAAAGCAAAGCTGAGAGCTTAAATGCGCAATTAGCTATTCTTAGCTTTGATAGCAACTACCAAAGACTTTTAGATAGCGAAACCAACTGCCGAGCATGTCGGTTGGCGGAAGCGTGGTCTGGCATCGCGTCGTCAAATTCCGTAGATTTACAAAAAATAGAAAGTGACACGGTCGCATATAAAGTTTTTGAGGCATTTGATAACAAAACTCTCTCAAGTTTAGATATTTCATCATTAATTGACAGTTCTACGTCCAATATTGAACTGCTTGTTATGGGCGATTTATTGAGACGGTCGAATAATCTCAACGGAATGATTACTGTTTATGATGCGTATAAGAAAAATAATCCTAACGTACTGAATATCAATTTGCCGTTGGCTCAAGCCAAGCTGATTAAGGATGATTTTAAAAGAGCCAAAGAACTTGTTAACCCTGTCCTTGCAAAATTCGCTAAAAACCCAATGGCTAATTATCTTAATAGCTTAATTCTGTTGAGCGAAAATAAACAAGATGAAGCATATAACGCCATATCTTTAGCTGATACCTACGGAATAGATATGCCTTCTGTTTCGTTAACAAAAGGGCTTTTAGAGTTCAATTCTCAAAATTATGAATCGGCGTTAAGTAGCTTTGAAAAAGCAACAAATATGGCCCCAGACAATGAACTGGCCAATACCATGCTTGTTGCTACCAAAGTCAAACTGGGCATTACCGACGACGCACTGGAAACTCTAGCAACTCAAGAGAGCTTCTCAGAGCTGGATGTGTCTACCATTGGGCAACTTATTGGCACGGAAAGCCATGCCAGAGAGTGGGTTACCCTTCAATCAAAGCTTGCTCAAAGCGAATCACCTAGAGCAAGAGTGCTTAGCGGGCTTATCGAGTTAGCACGTGAAGGCAGTTCTGAAACATTAAGTAAAACAGGCGACACTTCAGATAGCACTTATAATCTCATTCAAGTTGCGATGATGATGAACAAGGCTGAATTTGACGATGCGCTAAATTATGTAAACAAGTGGCTAGAAAGAACAAATGACAAAGTAAAAGTCATGAACTATAAAGCTGCCATCCTTATTGCTAAAGGTGACCGAGACAGCGCAAAGTCAGTTTATCAGGACTCTTTGGAGCTTTTGCCTACAAATAGAGCCGCTCACATGTTCATGGCTCAGTCTGCAGCAAAGAATAAAGATTATGAAAGTGCACTGAATTCTCTCGATAAAATATTAGAAAATAATCTCAACGATGTCGTTGTATTAAAGTTATACCTTGCCTTCCAAAAGCTTTCTAAAAGTGAAAAATACGAATCGAAGTTACATAGTTATATTGATAACGCTATTTCAGAATTTGACGACAATGTTCTTTTTAAATTAATGAAAGCGGGTATTTTCGCTACTCAAGGCGCAAATGAGCTTGCTCAAAGAGTTCTAAACACTGTAGATGCTGAAAAGGCAAAACTAATCAATCAGTACTGGGAGTTACAATTTTACCTAGCGAGCCGTTCGAATAACGCAAATCAAGCAAGAGATATAGTCAAGGCATGGAATAAACAGTTCCCGGACAGCACACGCCCGAATATTGCATTTGCAACATACCTTGAAAACGCAGGCCAATTAAAAGAAGCGATTTCAGTACTAGAACAAGTCCCGCACTCTCTTGACCGACCAAAAGAAAGCCTTGCGCTAGATTCAAAGCTAGTGTCACTTTACATTCATCAAGGTAACTTATCTAAAGCGAAGTATAAAATTGGACAGCTTGAGAAAAAGTTTAACCTTCCACCAGGGCTATTAGATTATCTAAATGGTACGTACGCTGTTAAGCAAAATAATCTAGATGAAGCGACATCATTACTTACAAAAGCTTATAGCGCGTCAAGTAATTCCCATACGCTTAAATTACTTCATGCATTAAACCTAAGGCGTGGCAATGTCGACTATGGCATTCTTAAAGCACACCTTGAGCAGCACCCTAACGACCTATCAATAAAAGCACTATTAGCTGAGTCATTAATAGGACTAGATAACGATCAGTCAATAGCTATTTTTGAAGAGATCGTCAGTCAGACAAGTGGTAACACTGATGTATTAAACAACTATGCATGGGTCCTTCACCTGGAAGGGAAGAACGACAAAGCTTTTGAAATTGCTAAGCGAGTGGTCGAATTAAATGCGTCAAACCAAGACTATTTAGATACGTTATTTCGCATTTTAACTTCTTCAAAGCGTTATGATGAGATAACCGCGTTTTCAAATAATGCGAGTTCTGACACCAATGCGCTTTTATTAGCAAACGCACACATGCATCTTGACGAACAAGTCCAAGCTCAGAAGGCTTTAGCGACAGTGGAAAAGTCGAGTTTGAGTGAGAAAGATTTATCTTTGTACGAGCATGTTTCAAAAGGCGTAAAAAATTAGTACATGGAAGAAACACGATGGCTAACAAATGTAACTTGGGAGCAACTCTCCACTGTTTTACATGAACTAAACTGTGAAAACTTTTCGCCTTTTTTGAATGAGGAATTTCTTCAAGCGTGGTTTTCCCAAAAGGCATTGCCAGTTCATCTGTTTTTACTTTACAAACAAGGTACTGTTAGCCATTTCGCGTTAATTGGTGAAAGTTTTAAAAAGAAATATGGGCTGACTTTTAAGTTAGCTCATACTAACCAAACCGGTTGTCCTCGTAACGACCAAGTGTGGATAGAGTACAACACGTCGTTTGGGTTCCAAGAACACCAAAACCGTTTCTTTTTTTTGCTTTTAAAAGAATTGGAGCGCCAACATTTCGATATTCTGCATGTCTCAATGACATGTGAGTTTCTTTTCCCCAAAAAGTATTTGAATGGTTTGTGCAACAACGCCGATATTTCACACGGCTTTCGGCGTAGTTTGTCACAAGAGCTTTCTGTCGAGCAGTTGATCTCTTGCCTTTCTGCAAATAGTAGAAGCAAATTAAGACGAAGTATAAAAGAGCTGCACCTTCAGTTTGGCCCAGTAAAAGTGGCCATCGCTGAAGGTTTAGACCAAAAACTTTCATTTCTAGAGCAATTAAAAAAGCTCCACATAAAGCGATGGGGAGACTCTGCTTATGGGAGTGGATTTGAAAACGACGTATTCGAAGGCACACTAAAGAGCCTCATAAAAAATGAAGGCAAGCTTTGTGAAATAGCAAAAGTTTCAGCAGGAGACACTTTACTAGGATATACACTCAACTTAATACAAAGAGACACTGTCTTCTTTTACTGTTCAGGAGTAAACCTTGAGTTTACATCTAAGCATATTAAGCCTGGTTATGTTCTGCACCTTGCTTTAATGGAACATTATGCGCGACGAGGGTTAAGTTGGTACGACTTTATGGGGGGCGCAAGTCAATACAAACAAACTTTATCCAATGACACCGTTGTATTTCACTCGTTACAAATTCCAACAATGACATTCAAAGGTGTTCTTTCACGTTTGAAAAATTATTTGGCGAATGTAGCAGTTATCCTCGCAAAGCGCGTAAAACCTTCGCAGGGTTCCCACCCACTATAACCCCCTCAGGCACATCATCAACAACCACGGAACCTGCTGCTACAACGCTCCCCTTGCCTACGTTCGCCATAATTAAGGCCCCATTACCTAACCAGCAATTCTCTCCGATAATGACTTTGGTAAAAACGCCCCCCTGATCTTTAATCGGCTTTTCTGGGTCAGAAAAATTGTGCTGTCCTTTGCCACTCATGATATGTACACCACTGCCCAACAAAGTATTTTTCCCAATAGCGCATTTACCAATGTTACATTGCGGGCCTATATACACACTCTCGCCAATCTCAGTATCTTGTTGCGAAAACAGTGTCGCAAAACCGATGAGAACGTTTGGCGCACACGAGGTCATGACAAACCGATAAAAGCCCGAACGTAAATAACACCCTAGTTTACCGGGTATAAGCGATAATAGCTGGCTAAATGAGGAAAGCAGCGAGTCTTTGTTTACCACAATAGACAGCATTAAATACAAAAGCGTGAAAGGAAGCATTACAAGTGCACAAAGGGCAAAAAAACTTTTCTTAATTATTGATTTCATATTCGTGCCATTGCCACTTTCAGTGGGCTCAGTTGTTGTTCCCAGCTATATTCGCTAACTATTGCTTGGTAGCTACGTTGTGCTTTATGTTGTGATAGCTCAAAGTTTTCAATACTTTCCACGCATGCAGCTACAAAGCTGTCTACGTCATCTACTATCCACATGCTGTCGGCGTTGGCAAACGAGATCCCTTCAGCTCCCATAGACGTGGTTATTATCGGTAGTTTACATGCTGCCGCTTGAAGCACTTTGTTCTGTACGCCCCTTGCCAACCTAAATGGCGCAACAAACGCATGAGCTTGGTGAAAATAAGGCAATATATCATCGACAAAGCCCGTGACATCTATGCCATCGCGCTCTGACAACGCTTTTATTTCTTCAACAGGGTTCATACCACCCACGGTAAATTTTGCATTCGGCGCTTTTTCACGAATGAGTGGCCAGCAATTTTTAACAAACCAAAGTACCGCGTCTACATTTGGCTTGTAGTCCATCACCCCCGTGAACAAGAAATGCGGCGCAGAGCTTATTGTCGCCGCGCAAGGCTGTACTTTCGCTGGATAAAACGCATCGAAGTCTAATCCGTTTCCAAGTACTGTTATCTCTTTCGATGCGTCTACTGAAGAATTAAATAGCTGCGCCTCTTCGCTTGCAATCAAAAAGCACTCATCAAACCGTTGGTTTGTTTTAGCCTCAAGCTTTTTTATACCCTTGCTTTCACGCTGGTATACGTAGCGCATTAAGAAAGAAGAAGAATCTGCGTATTGCGCCCACTTACCTGAGTCAACGTCCATGAAGTCCATAAACAAGCGACAATGGGTAGTGTTGTAATAAGGCGAGTTGAAGATGTAATAGCTTAAACTCGACGCGGTTAAAAGCAGCGCATCCTTACCCTCTTTCAGTTTTTCGTCAATAACATGTTGAAGTGTTTTTGAGTAAAACGCCCCAACACTTATGGGCAGACCTTGCAGTAAGGCCGAAGCATAACGCGTGAATTTACTACCTAACTGGTAAGAGTTAACCGAAATTCCAAGATGCTTGGCTAACGCTTCAGCATTTTTTTTATCTTCTGCAGTTTCTATGAGAGAAAAAACTTCGACTTCGTACCCTAAGCGATTTAGAAATTCAATTTGATGATATGTTCTAAGTTTTTCGCCCTTATTTGGGGGATACGGTACTCTTTGCGACAACACGCAAACTTTCGACATCAGCGCCTTCCAAGCTATCTTCAGTATTTTTACTTGTCCTGTAGTCATACTACTTCGAAGCAAATATAAGGTCAAAGTAACAAATTAGTGATGAAGGCTACACAAGTGGCAATTCCATTGGCATACTAGAGTCATTATGCATATGTTCATCAAGAACATTGCTCACGGAAGAAATAAAGAAAGCAGTAATGACACAAACGGTTGGAACTATCCAGGTTGCCTCTTTAGCCAAAGAGACGTGCGGACATTTTAAAACAGGGTTGCCCTGCCCTAAGGGAATGTGGCCCGCCGTCACTCAATTTCGGCTTGCCGCAAACGGAATACTACTAACTGATGCTTTTATCAAAACCTCGCAGCTATGGCCAGATGGTTCAATAAAGTGGTTGTTATGTGAAGGTTTGATTGATTTACAGCGCCATTCGGTAAGCGATGAAATAGTTCTGACGCTAGAAGCAGTGGTGAGCGACTCACCATTGAACAAGCTTGTCTCACCTGTAAACAATAACGATGAGGCGCTTTCACTGTCTCTGGGCAGTGGCAAAACATTCACAATTAACAAAGCCAAGCCTTTTCAGTTTGCAACCAACAAGCACTTATCCAGCTCTTTTGATATTGTTGATATTAATCCTCAATCGATAACCCCTATTGCATTCTCTTATGCTCTTCATTGCAATAACAACGAATACAGCGCATTAACCGTTGAACAAAAATACGAGATTAAGCTTGGCAGCGATAAAAAGCTGATTGTTGAAACAGAAGCGTCAATCTTCCTTAGTACCGGAACGGTTTGTGCTCATTTAACAATGCGAAACCCAAGCGCTGCGTCACACCCAAATGGGAAGTGGGACTTGGGAGACCCAAACAGTATTTATTTAAAAGAATGCTGTATCTCGCTCACAGGTCAATCGCTCGAGCCTACGCTAACGCTAAATTCTGAAGTCTTCAGTTCATCTGAACATGCGGAGTTGACACTTCATCAGGCTTCCAGTGGATTTGAAAACTGGCAAAGTCCAGTTCATGTAAATCAAGACAACGTTAATTCGCTTCCGTTTCGCGGTTTTAAGCTTTACCAATCAGACCGGTTATTGCTTTCAGGTAACCAAGCGCATCCTCTATTTAACATCTCAAACAGCGGTAACACTTTCAGTATTCACGTTGATAAGTTTTGGCAAAATTTTCCTTCTTCAGCACATTTAACAGCAGACAGTTTAAGCCTTAGCTTGTTAGGTTCTAGACATAGTGAAAACACTGAAATGCAGCCCGGTGAACAAAAAACACGACGCATTTCAATCGCACCTTTTGACATACAATCGCTGAAGGTAGTCATTGATAGCGCTTGGTTAAAAAACGCATCTGTTTTGCCTTTTCTCCCTTCTAAATCATGCGAGTTTGACTCTCTTATAAAAAGTGGCATTGAAGGTCCGTCTTCCTTCTTTCAAAAGCGTATTGATATTGACGAGTTTGGCTGGCGACATTTTGGTGAACTGTATGCTGATCACGAAAAGGCACTCGCTCCTGACGAGCCCTTTTTCGTGTCACATTACAACAATCAATACGACCCCATATTTGGAATGCTGATACAGTGGTTGTTAAGCGGCGATTCTCGTTGGTTTGAGCTAGCCGATGACCTTGCCAAGCATGTTGCAGATATTGATGTTTATCACACCAGCGACGATAAACCTGAATATAGCGGCGGACTATTTTGGCATACGGACCATTATGTTCAGGCATATACGGCTTCTCACAGAACATATTCAAAGCACCAGCCTACTGGTGTTTATGATGAACATGCTGGAGGCGGCGGTCCGGGTGGGCAACATTGTTATACCAATGGTCTCACTTTGCATCATTTGCTTACTGGCTACACACCGTCTCGAGACGCCGCACTATCCATAACGCAATGGGTAACCAATTACTATGAAGGCGACGGTACGTTTGTAGGCACCCTGCTTGCGTTTAAAAATAGCGATATTCCTGGTGTTAAAAATGTAAAAACAGGAAAGTACCCTCTAGACAGAGGTACGGGTAACTACCTGCAAGCAAGGCTAGATAGATACGAACTACAAGGTTGTGATAGTGATATTGAGGCCGCGTCCTATATTATAGCGCATACGGTCTCCCCCACCGATGACTTCGACCAGTTGCAATTAGATAATGTCGAAGCAACCTGGTTTTATACTGTCTTCTTACAAGCCGTTTGCCGATTTATATCACTTAAAGAACAGCGTTGTGAATGTGACTCAAGCTATCGATATGCCGTTGACTCACTTACTCACTATGCCAATTGGATGGCAGTGAACGAATACGCTTATTTGGATAAGCCTGACATTCTTGAGTTTCCGAATCAGACATGGAGTGGGCAAGACCTAAGAAAACTATGCGTACTGCATTTTGCATCTAACTATTTAACTGAAGCCCAACGTACGCTTGCTGAACAAAAAGCCGAACAACTAGCAGATACAATTTATCAACGCCTTAGTACGAGTACTGAAACGAGTACCACACGCGTACTTTGTTTAATGATGCAAAACGCTCATTACTCAGGTTTTAAGCAGGCTGCCCGCCCTCTTTCATCGACTTCTACTCAAAAAGGTCAGGCCTTAACAGAGAAATCCAGTTCATTACGTTTTCTTTTGTCCAGCCTTATTGATTTATCTCCGTCAAGAGAGAGAAAACAACTAGTTAAACGTTTTCCACAGCTTCAGAAGTGGTTAGGTAAGCCATGAGTATCAATACGTCTTTTATCATTCCACATAAGGGGCGTGAAGACATGCTCATTGAAACGTTAACGAGCGTTGCGGAGCTAAAAACACCTAAAGAACAATACGAAGTTATCTTGGTTAGCCAAAACAAAGAAATTTCAGAAGCGCTTAGCGAGTTTAAAGAAACAGTAAATTTGCGAGTTTTATATAACGACGAAAATAACACGATTTCACATTCTAGGAATCTGGGTGCCGGCTTGGCGACAGGTGAATACTTGGCATTTTTAGACGCAGATGTTGCACTTGCTTCGAATTGGCTAGACGTGATGATTGATACTCTCAAAACACGAGACAATACGGCTCTAGTTAGCGCCATGCAGGTGAACAGCCCTAACGCGCCGCCTTTAGAGAGAATAAGAACGGCGTTGAGCAATGCTGAACTTGATGTGCCTGTCAGTTTTCTGCCTGGCCGCAACTTATTTCTTTTAAAGGAAACATTTGAAGCGGCAGGTAAGTTTCCTGAACACCTTCTTACTTGTGAAGATTATTTCTTTACCGATAAGGTTAGTAAATTAGGTGAGTTGTTTTATACCTCACAAACCCAGTATATTCACATTGGCGAAGACAAAGCTTACGCACCGATGTATAAAAAAGAAATATGGCGCGGCCAGTCCAATATTGCATCTTTAAAAGGAAGGCGCATTCCGCTGAGAGAATGGCCAAGTTTTGTCGTTCCTTTTGCATTTACAGGAGGTCTTTTACTGGCTTTTCTCGCGATAATATTCTCGCAACCTATTGTCGCTATAGTTATGTTAGTAGGCGCTTTACTGCCTTTTGCAGCGTACACGTGGCGACTAAAAAAGCTTGTTAAGCAGCAAGTAACTTGGTGGCATTGTTCACTTTTTTATCTGCTTTATTTTCCGGCTAGAGCACTTGGAACATTAATAGGAGTACGCGGCGCTGTTAGTACCAGCTCGCATAAATAACAATGAAAGTTTTACAGTTTATATGTTCAACCGGTTTTTACGGTGCAGAAAGATGGGTGTTAGCGTTATCAAAGCATTTGCCAGAGAGTGTTTCGAGTGAACTTGTTGTTACCTTAGAGCCGGGTACAGAAGAGCTAGAGCTTGTAAAACAGTTCAAAGCGATAGGAAAAACTCACTATATTCCTATGCAGGGTCGTTTTGACCTGCGTGCCGTTTCGAAATTAGCGGATTTAATTCAAGAACAAGATATCGATATTATCCAT
This sequence comes from Alteromonas sp. G5_S2_22_S1, assembly GCF_054968525.1. Classification (NCBI taxonomy): domain Bacteria; kingdom Pseudomonadati; phylum Pseudomonadota; class Gammaproteobacteria; order Alteromonadales; family Alteromonadaceae; genus Alteromonas; species Alteromonas sp. G5_S2_22_S1. Next base: position 104,344 of record NZ_JBQKUJ010000006.1, read on the forward strand.
ACTCACGGCTATAAGTCAGATATTTTGGGCGTAATGGCGGCTAGAAAAGCAGGTATTCCGTGTGTTGTAACACCCCACGGCTTTGAAAATGCTGCCGACTTGAAACTACGTCTCTTTATTTGGTTAGGGTGTCAGTCGATGCGCTTTGCCGACAAAGTTGTTCCACTTTCTAAGCAACTAATGAGTGATGTGGAGAAGTTTAATATATCGCCTGACAAGCTTGAGTATATCCAAAATGGCGTGGACTTATCTGAAGTTGAAGCCGTTAGACAAACAAAAACAGACAAGCCAAAAGAAAAGAAGACCATTGGCTTTGTGGGCCAAATGATCAGCCGGAAAAATATTAAAGCCATCTTAGACTGCTTCGAGTCTTTACATAAAAAGCGACAAGATATTGAATTGGTACTGCTGGGTGACGGCGAGGATCGCCCAAGCTTAGAGGCGTATTCAAAAACACTCGCTAGTGCCAGCGACATCCATTTTTTAGGCTTTAGAAATGACAGGCTACAGCTGCTGCGCGATTTTGACTTGTTCGTAATGACGTCGACGCTTGAAGGCATCCCTCGCTGCTTAATGGAAGCATGCGCCATGGAAATTCCGGTGTCTGCTTATGACATTGCGGGTATCGATCAGTTAATCACACACAACGAGTCTGGTTTATTGGCTCCTCTTCACAACAGCAAGCAGCTTGAGAAAGATTGGGAGAGACTGCTAGATGACAAAGCACTCGCCACCTCACTAGCTCAAAACTCAAAGTTGTTTGTAGAAGCCAATTTCTCTGCTAAGAGAATGGCTGATGAATACCTTGAATTATTCGAAGGAATCCTGAAAGAGAGTGTAAATGCATAAACAGGACGTGTTATTTGTTTTAACTATTGATACTGAAGAAGAATGGCAGTGGGACGAAGAGTTTCCGCAGCATAACTGTTCAGTTGAAAACGTTGAAAAGCTTCCTGCATTTCAAACTTTCTGTGAAAGTCTTGGTATCCGTCCTACGTATTTTGTTGATTACGCCGTTGCAAGCAATAATGTTGGTAGTCAAACTCTGCGAACCTTTACTGAATCTAACAGTGCGGAGGTTGGAGCACATCTACACCCTTGGTGTAACCCTCCCTATTTCGGTAAGACAACCGAAGCGGAATCTCACGTAATAAACCTTCCTTTAGAACAAGTAGAGCAAAAACTCGATGCATTAAACGCCCTTTTATACGACGAAATAGGTGTTCGTCCACAGTCCTTTAGAAGCGGGCGATGGGGCGTAAGTGCCAAAATGCTTAGATTACTTGCATCAAGAGGCTATGTCGTAGATTCAAGCGTTTATCCCTTTTATAGGAACGACTATTTTAGCTGCCTCGGCGCGCCGGAATCACCCTATTGGCCTTCTTTTGACAATGCACTGGCACCTGGAGAACAGCGTCAACTGCTTGAGATCCCTGTTACCGCAGGGTTTAACATTCAAAACTTTTCACTTGGTGAACGCATTCATAATCGTCTATCTAAACCGCCTTTTAATTGGTTTAAATCTGTCGGTCTACTTTGGCACAGTAAGCTTTTAAGAAAGATTTATTTGAGTCCAGAGCTTACCGAAATCGAAGACATGCTTGCGTTAGTCGACCAGAGCATTCAGAAAAAACAGCCTGTTATTCATATGTACTTACACAGCTCTAGTTTGATTGATGGAGCAACAGGCCTTTTAGACGGGCCAAATGCATTTGAAACAATATGCCAGCGCATTGAGGTTGTAACTCAACACTTAGCGGAAAACGCCAATGTGAAATTTTGCACTATCTCAGAAGCCAAGGTGCATTTAAGTAACCGCAGCGCTTTAACCGGTGTTCTCAAGGGTGAGCAAAATTAATGACGGCACATAAAAATACAACGTTACGGATAGCGTCAGCCGGCGACAAGCCTTTGTGGGACGCCTATGTTTCACAGCACAAAAATGCTTCCGCCTATCATAAGTTTGCGTGGCTTGAAGCCGTAAAGGCCGCTTACGGCCATTCAATGCTTGGCATACTAGCTACATGTGCAAATACGGATCAAGTTGTTGGTGTTTTTCCTGCTGTTTTAATGAATATACCGTTACTGGGCAAGCGAATATGTTCTTTACCCTATTGCGATGTAGGCTATGGCTTAGCCGACAACGACAATGTGTTAAATGACATGCATGCATTTCTTGCTGCGGAGATGCGAAACGTTACAGGAAAAAAACTAGAAATTAGAGGAGTAGAGCAAACACCGTTAGACAAAACGCAGTTTGAGAACAAAAAAGTACGCATGCTTTTGCCTCTGCCTGAATCTAGTGAAATACTGTTATCAAGTTTTAAGTCTAAATTGCGTAGCCAAATAAGGAAGGCGGAAAAAAATGGGCTTACCTTTGAATTAGGCACATCGAACGTTCTGGTAAGTGATTTCTACAACGTATATGCTCAGAACATGAGAGATCTCGGCTCTCCTGTTCATGCCGAAAAATGGTTTAAAGCAGTTATAAAAAGTTACGGCCAAAGTAGTTTAATTAGCGTGGTTTATCACGATGGCCAGCCAATTGGTGGTGGCATTATCATTAAGTCAGGTGACAACGCTTCTATTCCATGGGCCTCGACACTTCGAGACTTCAATCGCCTTGCTCCTAATATGTTGTTGTATTGGTCTTTACTTTCTCATTGCGCCGACAATGGCGTGAGCGTCTTCGACTTTGGTCGCTCAACCTTTGAAGAAGGTACATATAAGTTTAAAAAACAATGGGGCGCAGAGCCTCAACTGCTTAACTGGCAGAGTTTTGATAAGAATAATGAGTTGATAAACGCCAAAAGCGACACTGAGTCAGGCTCAAGCAGGGTAAGAGAAATGGCCGAAAATATATGGCGTGAACTTCCCTTAAAATTTACCATTGTAACTGGGTCAATTCTTCGACCTTATATCAGTTTGTAGGGATAACCATTCATGTGTGGCATTGCAGGATTTAGCCTTTTTAATTTCAACGAAGGCGGTGAAACTTCATTAGAGGCTATGCACAAGGCTATTCATCACAGAGGCCCAGATGCCAGCGGCGTGTATATCGATGAACATATCGGCCTTTGTCATAGGCGGCTGAGCATCCTTGATCTTTCAGAAGCAGGCAATCAGCCCATGTACTCGAAAGAGGGTGACTTGGTTATTGTTTTTAATGGCGAGATCTACAACTTCCTTGAATTGCGAGCCGAGCTTGAAAACGACGGTGTTACATTTAAAAGCCATACAGATACCGAAGTTATTTTAGAGCTATACGCACGCGAGGGAACTAAGTGTTTAGATAAACTAAACGGAATGTTTGCCTTTGCTCTGTGGGACAAAAACAAGCAAGAACTGTTCATTGCACGAGATCGATTGGGTAAAAAACCCCTTTACTATTTTAATGATAATGGTCGATTTGCATTTGGCTCTGAGATTAAAGCTATATTGGCGTTAGAGAACATTCCAAGGGAAATTCGCTTGGACGCCGTATATGACTTCTTTGCGTATCAATACGTTCCCGACCCAAAGAGTATTTTTAAGCACATTCACAAGTTACCACCTGCCCATTATTTAATTCTTAATAAAGACGGTTTCAGCATTCATGAATATTGGGATTTGAGCTTTAAAAACACCACAAGTGCCAGTGAAGATACCAATAAAGCACAGTTAAAGGCCTTGCTTGAAAAAGTAACCAAACAAAGGATGATAAGTGACGTGCCGCTTGGCGCTTTCTTAAGTGGCGGTGTAGATAGCTCGGGTGTTGTCGCTATGATGGCACAAGCCAGCGAAACTCCCGTAAAAACCTGTACCATCGGATTCGATGATAAAGCATTTAACGAAGCGGATTTCGCTCGTGAAATAGCTGAAAAATACGAAACAGAGCACCATGAATTTACCGTTCACCAAAACGTTAGCGACAGACTAGAACATATCGTGAGCTTTTTTGATGAGCCTTTTGCTGACCCCTCGTTAGTGCCGACCTTTTTCGTTTCGGAACTGGCAAGAAAGGCTGTAACCGTTGCTCTCGCGGGAGACGGCGGCGATGAGATGTTCGCTGGCTACGAAAAGTACTCAGTTGACGACGTTGAAAATAAACTTAGAAGTAAGTTTCCCGAAACGGTTCGAAAGTCTGTTTTTCCGCATTTGGCTAAGATGGCTGGAAAAGTGCCAGGCACAGTCGGTAAAAAAGCGAAATCATTACTCACAAGCTTATCTCACGAACCGGCGATGGGCTTTTACATCACTAACAGTATGATGACAGATGAAATGTGGCAAAGCTTAGTTAAGCCTGAGGTTGCCGAACAGCTAGTTGATTATCATCCTAGTCAATATACTTTAGACATGTATAACAAAGCCGACGGTCCAGACCATTTAAGCAAAATTCTTTACACTGATATTAAGACCTACATGACGGGCGATATCCTTGTAAAAGTTGATCGCATGAGTATGGCAAACTCGTTAGAGGTACGAGCGCCTATTCTGGATTACCAAGTTGCAGAGTTCGCTGCTACCTTGCCCTCTTCTCAGAAATATCGAGACGGTGAGAAAAAATACTTACTTAAAGAAGTCTTTAAGCCCTTTATCCCCGATTCACTATTATATAGAAAGAAAATGGGCTTCAGTACGCCGCTGGATGAGTGGTTTAGAGGAGAGCTAAAAGTGCTATCTGAATCTCGACTTCTTCGTGCTCAGTGTGGACTAAATGACGTGTTTGATAGCCGTGTTATAAACAAACTTTGGCACGAGCATCAAACGCGCAAAGCCGATCACGGCATAGTGCTGTGGAGCATGTTGATGTATCAAATGTGGTTTGAAAAATATGCAGCGTAATTTTTCATTGGATTGCTTTAGAGCTCTCGCCATTATGTTTGTGTTTACCGCACACAGCATTTTAGCTTTTGGTGCACCTGCTATGTTGGCGCCGTTCCAATTCGGAGGCACTGGTGTAGACCTCTTCTTTGTGTTGTCAGGTTGGCTCATAGGTAATCAACTATTGCTGGAAAAGAAAAAGTTTGGTGATATTGATGTACCGCGCTTTTGGGTCAGGCGGTGGATGCGAACTATGCCAGCTTATTATGCTGTGCTACTTGTCACTATTTCACAGCTCTACTTAACAAAAGATGATTTCTCTTTTCCCTGGCCTCATCTTTTCTTTTTGCAAAATTACCTTGGCGATCTAAGTGTTTTCTATGTCAGTTGGTCTTTATCTGTAGAAGAACAGTTTTATCTGTTTATTGCACCATTGTTTGTACTTACATTAGCGCTCAACAAAAAGTATCAACTTTTCATATTGTTAACGCTGTTAATATGCCCTTCTATTTTTCGCTACTTCGAGCTGTATTCGTCTCATACTGAAACACACGTCAGGCTAGACTGTTGCGCAATGGGTGTTTTACTGGCTTATTTAAAACATTATAAACCGCATATTTGGACAAAAGCGCAGACAAAAATTAACGTTTTTTTTATTGTTTCAATTGCAGCCTACGCGTTTTTCTATATCGCCAGGTACAATCGTGAGTGGGAAATCGGTGACCCTAGCAGCTTGGGGCTTGCATTAATGTTTGGGATTTGGATTGTCTGGGGCGAGCAAACCAACTTCAATCCAACAGGTATAGCGTCGCGCGCTGTCATGCACATATCTACACGTTCTTATGCCATGTACTTATTGCACGTTGACGCACTTGCAGTATTAAATAAACTCGACCTTAACAACACTGCTTTTCCAATCTACTACGTAGCGGCGTTGTTTATTACTCTGCTGTTATCTGAGTGTCTGTATCGCTTCGTAGAGTTGCCTTTTATGAAGTCTCGCTCTAAGTTTTCGTTTTCGCAGTCCCGTGCGCACAACGATAGAACTCAAAAGATGAAGATGGAAGGTATATGATTAAAGTTCTACACGTTACCTATGACATGCGTATTGGCGGCACTGAAATGGTAATAAAGAATATTATTGACGGCAATTCTGATCGTTCCATTGCGATGTCGATATTCTGTATTGAAGAGCCTTTAGGACCTTGGGGAGAAGAGCTGAGAAAAGCTGGCACGGATATCTCTACCGCTCATCGTCAACCTGGCTTTGACACTTCGCTTATTAAATCGTTAAAACGCCATATCGAGCACTATGACATCGACGTCGTGCATTGCCATCAGTATACTCCTTGGGTTTACGGCACGCTTGCCTCATTGTTCACTAAAGCCAAAGTTATTTTCACAGAACACGGCAGATTTTACCCTGATTCAACGAGCTGGAAACGCCGGCTTGTAAACCCAGTTTTGATGAGAGCAACTAAAAAGGCAACTGCAATCTCGCACGCCACCAAAGACGCGCTCGAAGAATATGAGTTTATTCCTAAAGCACGAATAGACGTTATTTATAACGGCATTAAATCACTTCAAGTCGATAATAAAATAAAGGTAATTACTAAAAGCGAACTAGCCATTCCAGAAGAGAGTATTGTCCTTGGCACGATAGCGCGTTTTGACCCGATTAAAAATCAAGAAATGATGATAAAAGCATTTTCAGCAGCTTTGAAAGAAAATCAAAATTTAATTCTTGTACTTGTTGGAGACGGTGAAATGCGACCAACACTTGAAGCACTTGTGCAAAAAGAAGGAATTGAAGACCATGTGCGCTTTACTGGTTATATAAAAGATCCAAGCCACCATCTTGCCATTATGGATATTTTTCTACTTTCTTCGTTGAGTGAAGGCACATCAATGACGCTGCTTGAAGCTATGTCATTGTCTAAGCCTTGCATTGTTACCGATGCAGGTGGAAATTCCGAGATTGTTGAGCATCAACAAACTGGCCTGGTTACAGAAAACGCAAATCAGAAGGCATTCACTAGCGCTATCAATACACTTTGCTCATCCCCCATGTATCTCAAGGAAATGGGGGCCAATGGCTATAGGGTATTTTGCGAAAAGTTTAATGCGACGAATATGGTGGCACAATACGCTCATCTTTATCGGGAAATAACAGGAAGATAACTATGTGTTTGACAAAACATTCTACTCAACTCCTCCTGCTAATTGTGGTTAGTGTTTTTGGTTCAACCTGTGTGACTAAAGCTTCTGCCAGTGAGCAATGTGACGATAAACGACAAGAAGTATCGCAATATCTGGGGCTAAACCAGAAAAAAGCATTGTTAACATGCTCGCAAGTAAACCAAGCGTACGAATTAATTCATTCTCCTAAACTTGACATTTCGGCATGGGAATACGAAGGCGGTTTCCGGCTGTCGACCAAACGCGCTGGCAAAGCGGAGAATTCAACTGTCGATTTTTCATTGGGTATTTTCAGTCTTAGTACATCTAAAAAATCGATGTTTGTGGCTAGCAACCCAAGATTAGGAGGCATTGGTGAATTCCTTATCCCTCCAATAACAAAGTCAGAAGACTCGAGGGATTTTGTGAAAGGCGAAACTGTTCTGCAGAACTTTATTCCGCTAATAAATAACCCAAGAGTTTCAACCGGTATTGGGGGTTACTTTCGCATTACTGGCATTAAGCAAATTGATAATGCGTTAATGGTCAACTACATCAACTGGTATGATGCAACGGCCACGGAAACTGATACGAGTATTATGATATGGGATGCAAATAACCTTGCTGAGAGCAAAATGTACGGCCCTTACCAATTACAAGGCGCAGCTCATGCAGCTGGCTGGTTAAGCGAAATTCCGTCTAATTTAACCGACCTTTTTGACGCTTCGCACATCACGGGCTCACAATCTAACGCAGCGATATCCTCTAGGTTGTCTATTGGCCCGACGGCATTTGCCTTTAACCCCAGAAAAGATGTTATTTACGGTCCGTCAGGGTTTGTTCAAACACAGGCCCTGCTCGACTTTTCAATGAAAAACCCACTTTACGACCACAGCGTATATGAATATCAACCGGAATTTAAACCCTTAAGTATTAATGAAGATGGGTTAAACAAAATGTGGACACTGTCTTCGGGGGCCTCTTTTGGTTTCATTATCCCTGGTACACGCACTTATTTGACACTGGGTAAATCAGCTGGTCACGAAAGTGGTATTGGCTATAAAATCGAGCAAAATAATGGACATAAATGCGGAGGTCCATGCCCATACGATGCATCTGATTACTATAGCTTTTATTGGGCATGGGACGTGGTAGATTTACTAAAAGCCAAGCTTAATTTAACAATGCCCTACAATCTTCAACCTTACGAACACGGCAAGTTTCCTTTACCAGAAAGGTACGAAGGATTGGCTATAGGTGGAGCCGATTATGATGCTGAGCAAGGAAGGTTGTTTATTTCCTTAACAAAAGGCGACACGCTTGGAAAATATGCTAGACCACCTTTGTTTCTTACTTATAAACGTAAAGTATCAACACTAAAAAATGAAACAGAATAATCAAAAAGTGAGCGTCATTATGCCTGCTTATAATTCTTCTCACTACGTAGAAGAGTCAATAAGCAGTGTGCTGAATCAAACTCACCGAAACATTGAGCTTATCGTGATTGACGATGGCTCTACAGATGAAACATGGTCTATCATAAATGCATGGTCAGAACGTGACGACCGCATAATTGCTATGAATCAAGAAAATCAAGGTGTTTCTGCGGCCCGCAACAATGCTATTTCGAAGTCTACGGGGGATTTTATCGCATTTTGTGACTCGGACGACGTATGGTATGCAAACAAGCTTGAACGCCAATTAGATACAATTGGAGGCGCGGCATGGTCGCACAGTGATTCGCGATATATTGGTCTGGGTTACGATGACAAAATAGTTTACCGCTCTACCTACAGCCGCCTTTATGACGAAAATGTATTCGCACACTTAGCAGTCGAAAATTTTATAACCACTTCATCACTTTTAATTAAGTCGGATATTTTTAAAAACTTTTGTGGGTTTGATGAGTCTTTAGTGGCGCTGGAAGACTGGAAACTATGGCTTCAAATTGCTAAAGAGCATCCAATCGTTCTATGTAACGAAGTGCTTTTAGATTATAGGGTACAACCACAATCTACGTCTCGCAATGCACGCTCATTATTACCTGTACATCTCGAAATCCTTGATGAAACCTTCAACGACGAAGAATTGAGAAACAGCACGTTAAAAAAAGAAGCTAAATGCCGTGCTTATCTTATTTTTTCTTATATCGCTGAAGAGAAAAACGATCACCTTTTCTCTTTGCAATGTTCGTTAAATCTTTTTCTATGCAAAGGGAATGCTATGAGCGTTAAGCGCATATTGCGAACTTTCGTTAACTTAATCACCCAAAAGAAGTGATAAATATGAAGTTGGGACATAGTAAGGATCGATTGATAGAATTTATTAAGTTCGATCACAACAGCAAAAAAGGGCTACTTGTTGCGTGTGTAAGGTTATGTGCATTTGCACTATGGAAACTTGGTTCTAGAAGTAAGGCGTTCGCTCTGGTTTCAGCAGTTTTCAGAACGGGGTGGTCTGGCAGTTACTCACTAGGTGTAGAGTACGCTAAACGGTATTTCGTTAACGGTCAGCAATATGAAAACGAAATACAGGACGCATTTATTAATGCCGTTGAGCCTCTATCAAATACGGCGGAATTCTTTACCGCACCTGAAAAGATGCTAAATGGAATTATCACCGTACTGAAAAAGCCAAATGGGTCTGAGAAAGGCGTAATTATTATTAACTATAGTTACTACTTCCCTTTGTTCCTACGCTTTTTCAAAGCAGAAGAAATTTTAGAAAATTATCATCTCATTCTAGAGCCTAGTTGGGCAGGGTTTTGCGAGTCGAATATTCTTATTTACACGCAGCTAAAGTTTCCAATTTTCATTCAAACCTATGAAGAAAGAGACTACAACTTCGTTAAAGCACTCAATTCAAATCTTATTCCAATTAAGGTCGGCCCAAGCTGGTTTATAAATTATAAGAATTTCGCGCCCCCCCTTAAAGATGAGGAAAGAGACATAGATTTAATTGTTGTGGCTGCATGGGCGAAGTACAAGCGTCACAGAGCACTTTTCCAAGCTTTGAAGGGCGTAGTGTCAAGAAAGCCCGACTTCAAGATTGTATTAGTCGGATACCCTGGTGACATATCACAATCTGATATCCTTTCGTATGCAGATGAAATGGGGCTTGCTGACAATGTAAAGATTTACGAATGGATAACACCTCAAGAAGTCGCTGAATTATATAAGCGGGCAAAAATAAACGTCTTGTGGTCAAAGTTTGAGGGTAACAACAGGGCGATTATTGAAGGAATGCTGTGTGATACACCGGTAATAATGAGAGAAAACCATAATTACGGTGAAAAATACGATTTTATAAATGCACAAACAGGTTACTTTGCAAACGAGCAAGATCTTGAAATTAAGGTATTGAGTTTATTAAACAATGAGGGAACCTTCTCTCCAAGAGAGTATATTTTAAACAACAGGAATTGCGACGTAGCCACTCAAATGATGCAAGAAGTGATAAGAGACTACGAGATAGAACAAAATAGCGACGTAAAATGGCACTCAAACCTCGCAGTAAAAGTGAATGATTTACATGGCATGCATTATCTTTATGAAGAGCAGGATGCATTTGACGATTGTTATAGCTGGATTGAAAAGAAACTAAAATGAATAAAGAGAAAGATTATGAGTTGGTAGTGTTAATCCAACAGCTTGGTGGAAAGATAAACTACCTTCCCAATCCTGGCAATGCAGGTGACTCACTTATCGCATGTGCAACGTATCAATTTTTTGAAAGAAACAATATAGAGTACAAATGCTGCCAGTCAGAAAAAGATATTTCAGACAATGATATTCTTGTTTATGGTGGAGGCGGCAATTTTGGTGGTGAAAATAGCCGTGTTGGTTATTACATCAAAAAATACGCTTCTCGCGTGAAAGCCTTTATATTGTTACCTCACACGCTTTTTGGTGCAGAAGAGTTATTGCAATCGCTTCCTGAAACCGTTCATCTCTTTTGTCGAGAACGAGTTTCTTATGAATTTGCTAGCAAAATGGTAACAAGAGCCAACGTATACCTTCACGATGACATGGTGTTAAGCGCAGATGTGGAAAAGATGCTATCAAAACCTGCCAGCCAATCGGCGTTGGGTAGTGTTGGTTCAGAATTGAAGCGCCGCGCACTCTTTAAAAATGAAGATTTTGGTATATCGCTGAAGCACTACCTTGCCTACACTTTAAAATCACTGTTTGGTCATCCCTACCCGAGCAAACCTCAAAGCGGTGAACTCAATGCATTTAGAATAGACGTTGAAAAAACTGACATTCCCATTCCCTCAGACAACGTTGACGTATCGGCACTGTATGAGTTGAGTTCATGCGAACCTAAGCTTGCCAAGCTGTCTACATTTCGTTTTTTATCTCACATTAACGCCTTTGAAACGGTGAACACCAACAGGCTGCACGTAGCCATTGCGGCGGCTAAGTTAGGTAAAAAAGTAAATCTATACGGTAATAACTACTTTAAAATACGCGCTATTTACGAGTATTCACTTAAAGGAAAATACGCAAACGTAGTGTGGAAAGAATAAGCGCAATATTTATTAAGCTATCTATTGCTGACCATACTTTAAGTATGCTCAGCAATAGGAACGCTGCAACTCATTCGACTTAACAACTAAATGACTCTTCATTAAATCAACTTGCCCGCCTAGAGCGAATAAAGCGCAAGCCTAACGAACTAACTTCTTCAAGTATTCTGTGCCTTTTAAATAAAAACAGAAAAAATAAACACGCTACAAGATAAACTCCAAAGTACAGAGCACTCCCTAATACAAGATAAAGTATTCCCTGCCCCGTCAACATTTGTGCTGATAAGACAGCGCCAAAACACGCCGTGGCCAATAGCGCACACATAAACAGTAAGCTAACCACGGGCAGCCCAAACCGCATAAAACAAAATATCAACAAGATGCTTAGAACAATGAAAGAGAATACTAACCTTGTGATAATAAATTCTTCCATACTGCCTGAGAAGAAAAACGCAATTAAGCCCAATAACAAGCTCAGTGTTACTATTTCATAAACCGATAAAAGCTTTACATCGCCATTTGCAATAAGCCCTTGCTGAACAAAAGTGGATACAGCAAATGTAATCGTGAACATAGCTAATAGTGGCAATAAGTGCGCAAAGGGCAGCCACTGCTGTCCTAAAAACAGCGAAACAAGCTCCTGATTAAAAACGTGTAAATAACCAATAATCGGAAAAATCGCACACAGCAATATGGTAAGCACTACCACAATGTGCTCTCCAATTGGATCGCCCCTTCTTTTTATTTCAGAAAAGCTTGCTAGGAATACATTAGATACAGGAGCGATTATTTCTCTACTTGGTAAGAATGAAAGGTTTCTCATTAAGCTAAAGCCACCAAGCTGATCTGCACCGTACATTTTACTAATGAAAATCACGTCGAACTCGGCGCGCACGTAGCCCAAAATAGAACGCATAAGCATCCACAATGAAAAACTCATTTGCTCCTTTATGCGGCTCAATGAAAACTTTAAAGGGTAAGGCGCATACCAATGAGAGAGCAGTGTTTTACTGGTGTATGCCGCCAGCACACCAACGATCATGGCCCAATAATTCTCTAAAATGAAAGCTAGCACCACTGTGACTAAGAAACTAACAACTCTTTCAATTAAGAGTATTTTAGAAATAATGCCGTATTCCAAATCTCTTCTATGCATAAAGAGCTGGGGGCTTGCAAAAGCTGAAATTGGTAACACAAGTGCCATAACACGTATCGCAGATTCAGCTTCTGGTGCGTTTAAAAAGTTGGCTAGAACAGGCGTAAGCGCAAGCAGCGCAACAAACAGCGCTAATTTAGACAATATTGAAATCGTCCATGCCGTTACAATATCGTTATCATCCAGTGTCTTCTTCTGAATAATATATTGCTGAGTGCCTCCCTCGGACAATGTATCAAAAAGAAAAACAAGCATTGTAGCTATAGCGACTACGCCAAAATCTTCGGGCGTTAATAAACGCGCAAGAATCAGCAGGCTTATAATACCTATGCCACGTTGGAATAATCGAACAATAAGGATCAACGACGTACTGCTGGCCACTTTTCTTGCTAAGTTCAAACTTTTAAACCCTTATTTTCTGAATTCAAACAAAGAACGCAATTCCACAAAGTATTTTTGCATTAACACTATGACTTGCTGCCTTATTGCATTTTTGGTTAATCTTTAGCGATTTTTGACGCTAGGCTACTTATGTAACTGCCCGCTTCTGCATTTTCAAATAGCTTCACGTCAACCTTCTTTCGGTCGCTGCTACATTCAGCTAGAAGCGACTCAATTCTATACTTCAAAACAGAGGCGTCTTCTGCTTGCTTAACATTGACCCCGTCAACTTCCGTATGTGATGTCAAGAATGCCTTCATTTTGTCATCGCACAGTAACGGCAAGAAAGGAATTCCCATACCGAAACCCATTATACAGCCGTGCAGACGACTACTCACAATAACGCGAGCATTACTTACCTTTTTCAACATTCGAACATGAGAAGAATCCATATTAGTATGCTCTTGATATTCCAACCCCAAAGCTTCAGCTACAGCCATCAGATTTTTTGATATTGTATCTAGGTCAGCGCCTGCCAACCTTACATCTGACGGATGGATTAGATGCAAAAGAACGTTTGAAGAACGTGCTTGTGATTGCCAGTAACGTGGAACCAGATAGTTTATTGAGGGGCAAGCGGTAAGAACTAGTTTATTTGGTGCAAATTGCTCTAAAAAGTTGAAGGTATATTCATCTCTCACGCCTAAATGGTCGGCACCTTTCGCAATTTTAGGAAATAAATCACCTTTCATTTCCCCTCTTCCAGACATCTTATTAATGCCAATACCATGCGCGGTGAAACCCAAGCCACTTTGTAGTACAACGTGCCAAAAAGGTTCAAAGACTGGCTGTAAAAGGCCTCCTCCGCCAATTACCAGCAGCACATTTGGGTTATGCTGTTTTAAGCAATCAATGTGCGCTTTAAACTCCTTTAACCATACAGGAGAACAAAAGAGGTCGGGGCCGTCTTTACCCACTATTTCTTTTAAACCAAGATGGGAAATATAGTCCCCAACGTTTCTTTTGTTTGCATAAATGTAAACGACAGGAGCGGTTTTTAAGTATTTTTTCCTCGTGAACTTTTGCTTTAAGTAGAATGAAAGTGAGCCATAAAGATCAAATTTTTCAGCAAAATACAGTTCAAAACGCCATCGCAAAGGTTCCACCAACTTGGAAATCAAGAAATACATTCCTTTTTTTATTTTCATTTCAATAATGTCAAATATGTAGACGCAATATGTTCGGCGGTATGCTCCCAAGTAAACTTGGATGAAATCGTTAGGCCTTTTTGTACTTTTTCATTGTAGAGTTGCTCGTCTGTGAGGAGGCTGCGAACTGCACTACTCAACGCTAGAAAGTCTTCAGCTTTTGCGCTACAAACTGCGTCTTGCCCAATTTCTATAAGCACGTCAGCTTCAGACGTTACTACTGGTGTTCCAGAAGCCATTGATTGCACAAGAGGAAACCCAAAGCCCTCTTCGCGCGATGCAAAAATAAACACCTTTGAGGTTTGCATTGATTGAATAAGCTCGTCTTCGGTAACCCAGCCTTTTATAACAATGTCATTTTCAATTCCCAATGCCCGAATGGTTTTGGAAATAATGGAGTCTTTCCCCCCAACAAAACCTAAAATAGTGAGGGGATGTGCTTTCTTCAACTCATTAGGTAACTGCGCCCATGCTTTTAACATGTTCTCAGGGTTCTTCTGATGACTGTCGCCGCCAAGCATGAGAACGCCTTTCTTCAAGACTGGACTCGCAGGTGGCTCGAAGCCTTTAGGAATACCATGGTAAACATAAGAAACTTTGCCCTTTAATGTAGGAAAAGTACTCGTGATATCGCCCTTCGAATAATTTGATATGGTCAAAATATGGTCAGAAAAAAACAACCCTAACCTATACACTGCCCACAAATACGCCTTCTGCCTTAAAAAATAAAAATTCTCTTTTAAAGTTCTGCCTTTATAGTAGCGAAAAATATTAAGAGAGTGCCACTCCATTAAATCGTGAGTTGTGGTTATTTGTCTAACGCGAGACAGCAAACAAACCCTATTACCCGGCATGTGAAGAAGGTCTATTTTGTATTTTTTTAATCTCTTGGGTAACAACCACTGCTCCCAAAGTATCTCTGTCTCAGCGTCGATATTAACTAAAGCTACGTTCGGAAATTCGGATAAACGAGTTAAACGTTGCTCGTAGTGTGAAATCTCATCATTGTATTCAAACTGCCGATTAATAAAAAAGTAAAAATCGACATTGGGCATCACCTTTGGCAAGCGCTGGCAAAGCATATATACATATTGAGGCATACCCCTTAGAGGGCGTAAAACAAATCGAGCATCAACTCCTATTCTGTATCGCATAGAAGTAATTACTGGCTGTAGTTTGTCATCCATTCAAGTACCCTTCCTAGCAAATTTACGTGAAATCAAACGACGTCCGGGGACTTCAACAAGTTGGTAACACACTGTAGAAAAAACTAGGACTATTACGATATAAGCGAAAATATTAAAAATGGAGGCATTTTGACTGTCTTCCATCAATAGCATAACAAACCAATTGAGTAAAAAGGTATGGCTTAAATAGACGGAGTAAGATATGTCACCAAGCCATATAAAAGGTTTAAGCTCAAGCAACCTGTGAATTGGCCCTTTCGACAAAAGAAGCCCTAAAAGCATACAAAAGAATAACCCAGGCGCGTAAAAATGATTGGCAGTAGTAGTTAGAATTAATCCATAGAAAGACAAGAAGGACATACAAAAAAGCCACTTACCAAAAGCAATCTCTTTATCTTTCAATCTGTAATAGATGATGTAAAGGCACATTCCGTTGAAGAAACCCAAAACGCAACGAAGGAGACCTAGGTCGCCTATATTATCGCCTAATGAACGAGCTCCAATTACCGTGTAGGCAATCGCGGTGATGCTTAGCGAAACTAATAGAGCAATAACAGCATAGCGTCGGAACTTTGCGATAAAACCAGCAGAAAATGCAAAAGCCAAGTAAGCACAAAACTCTCCGCTGATAGTCCATGACGGAGTATTCCACATTGACCAAAAATCTGAGTTTATAAACCAAAGATCTAAAAGCATAAGTTTGATGAAGAAGCTTTCTGCGGTAAATGCTCCTTCGGGTACTACTCTATCTGTTAAATATAAGGCAAGAGGAATGCTGAGGTAGCTCAAAAGAACAAAAACGTGAAGTGGATAAATTCTAGCTATGCGCTTAATTATAAAAACTTTTTTAGCCTGCCAACTGTCATTATTCGAAAAGTGTTTCATATAATTGAAAGAAATAATAAAACCGCTCAGTAGAAAAAAGAAATCTACTGCCAAATAGCCCTTCTCAAAGAAAATACTAATAAACTGAGGAACATTGTAAGCTACCAACCAATGCTTTATATGATAAAGAACGACAAAGAATGCAGCGATTCCTCTTATTGAAGTAAGGTAATTCATTTATGACTCTTCTACTGTACTTAGAGCTAGAGAGACTCCATATAGATAATAGATCCATGGATAAAATGCTACGCCAATGAAGAGACCACCAACACAATAAATAATTAACGAGTGGCTTAATGCTCCTCCAATGACCCCAACTTCTCCACCCAACCGTTTAATAGTCCTTCTGCTGAGCAAAATTGTATGCAATAAAATTGACAGAAACAGAAAAAGCCCTCCGTAGCCCGTCTCGCCGAGCACTTCAAAAAATATATTATGGAATGCTTTGCCTCCTTTCTGCTTTATTTCTACTTCGTCACCTTGCTGATAGTGGTGTAAAATACCAGCGTTCGCGTTGTAGCTGTAAAAGCCTCCTCCAAAAAAAGGCCTTTGAGAAACATAGTCCAATGTCCATCTCCACACTACAATTCGACCTATCGCGGACTTTTCAGATGTTGTAGCATCTTCAATTGACGACATGCGATTAAACCAAGACTTGGGCGCAACTGTATAAATAAGCAAAGGAATCATACATATAGCCAGAAATACCTTAAAATTTATCTTGTGCTTTTTCAGAAGTAACCCTATATACGCGGCTAACGCTACAAGACCCGTTCTAGCTTGAGTTCCAACTACTGTCAGTAAGGAGAGAGTAGAATAAGCTAAAGACAGCCAGCGAAAAGCACTCCATGACTGTGCAATTTTTGAGGATGACTTTAAGGCAACAAACAAAGGTATAAGGCACACTGCTAGCGTTGCCAGTGTAGAACCTTCTGAATACATAAACCCACCGATTCCGATAAGTGAAACTCCGTAACCTCCCCCCCCTAATAAGGTTTTTATCCCAGCCATAAAAAGAAATAACCCAAAAGAAGCAACACATACCCAAAGAAACATCTCGACATGAGCTCTTTTAGTTAATGTAAAAGGAATAAAGTAAGCAAAAATAAGTGTTTTTATCACAAAGTCGTATTTAATCCAGACGACGTTTTGATATTCCCCGAGAAATGAAGCTATCGTTACCCAAACCATAAAACCTATCATAATAAAGTGATATGGTTTACTTTTGGGAACACGCAGCTTATTAAAATTAAAAATTAAAACTAAAAAGAATAATGCCGTAGTAATTAAAGAAAGTGGCTGCCCGGCCAAGAAAGCAAAAGAAGTATTCTGAGGTTTAACAAGGTTTATCCACACCGCCATACAAGCAGCTACATGCGGCCGAGTAAAAGAATAGAACATCAGAGCCAATAAAATTAAGCTCATGAAAATATCTGTAACCATTAAATAGTCTCTTTTCTACTTCTTATTGTTGTTTCTGTTTTGTTTGTTGCTACTTTCTTGTCGGCACTATTTTTATTAGTTTTCTTTTCTAATTTCATATAGAAGATGATTATCATCATCATAACGAAGAAATGTATTAAGGTTGCGAGACTATCAACGCCCATTCAGTGACCTCAGGTGTTTATATTTTGAAAAGGCTAAGCAATAAATATCGAAAAAGTCGTTCAACTTTTATCGATAAGATAACACTTTGAAGTGACAATATAAAAGATATTTAAAGAAGCAATTTTACTGGTTGTATAAAGCTACTATTATGAATGACTATATTTGCACAGTTCGAGATCTATCAGCTTTATGAATCAAGTTCTTAGAAAGCTTTGGATAATGGCTTTTATCACATTGTTTACCCCGTACTCACCTTGCTTTTCGCTAGAGTTGATAGTGACTAATACAAAAGAGCTTAAAAATGCTGTTCATATTGCAAACAATGATAAAAGTGGAAACGTAATAGAGATATTAATGGATGACGGCGAATATAAAAATTCATCAAACATCATAATTTCACGAAATAACATCACCATTCGCTCTATTTCAAATAATCCAGCGCACGTTGTACTTAGCGGTTCAGGTATGAAGAAGAAAAGCCCCGTTGAGGTCATATTTGATATAAGTGCAAGCAATGTTACGGTTTCAGGTATGACTCTTAGAAACGTTTCTCATCATCTTATTCAAGTACGCGCAGAGAAAGACGTCGATTTTTTTTCATTAGACAACTGCATCCTCGAGGACTCGTATCAGCAACTACTCAAAGTGTCCGGAAAGGACAACGGTGAATATTCAGACTTTGGTGTAATCAAAAATAGTCGCTTTGAATACACCGCTGGTGTTGCACCAAACTATTATGTTGGCGGCATAGATGCGCATAGGTCACGAGGTTGGGTAGTGTCCAACAATATATTTTTGAATATCGCAAGCCCTGCTGAAAAGGTTGCTGAGCATGCTATTCATTTTTGGAAGCATTCATTTGATAATACTGTTGTCAGTAACATTGTTATCAACTCGGACAGAGGGATAGGTTTTGGTTTAGGAAACAATAAAAACCAGTCAACGGGCGGGATCATAGCTTTTAATAAAATAACACATGATAATCCTAACCACGCTTTTGCAGATGTAGGTATTAGCTTAGAGAGCAGTCCACATACCATCGTTACAAACAATGAGATTTATCTAAACTCAAACTATCCGAATGCTATTGAATACCGCTTTCCTAATACGCAAGGTGTTATTATAAAAGATAATATTACTAACAAATCAATTGTCGCCAGAGATGGTGCAGATGGAATAATATTAGCTAATAAATCTGCGGGTATCTTTGAGTATTATTGGAACTCTATATTATTCTACTTTAATCAAGCAATTCGCTTCATCAATAATTAGCCATCTTACTTTCTAAGTTTATAGATGAGATGAAATAGCAGAAAGACTGTCATTTATAGCTGAAACATCATGTCCATCTGCTGCAAGAATCCATAGTCTTCCGCCTCGAGAACTTCCAAATAACACATTTTTGACCTGATATATTTTGGCCTTAACCGCGCTGGTAAATAACTCATTGTCGACTTCATAAAACCTTACGATACTGAGCTTATCGCCACTTGATGATACGACATGATAGACAGAGAGGTTTAAACCGTTTGTAGTTATACTTGTAGTGTGACTAAGCGAAAAGCGTTCTGGGTCGAATAACCTATGCAGATCGCTTACTAATTCATTATGTTGTTCGCTAAACCAAGCATTATACACTTTAACATTGCAACCTTGATGTTTAAGAAAGCCAAATTCTTCTGCATCCGGGTCTACTACAATGGGTTGCCAATCCGTTCTTTGGCAATTATTGTCCCAATCATAAGTCAGAGTAGAGAGACGCGTCTCAAAATGAGAGTTGCTGATATTTGAAATATTTACGATCCATGCAAAGAAACCTGCAAAAATAGCGATTGAACTGATAATAACAGGCATGCTCACTGAGACTGTCGCATTTTGCGGCCCGACTTTGCTAGGTTCACACGGTGATTGCCGCATAAATTCACCGATACCCAGCAAACACATAATTACGAAAGCAAAGAAAAACCAGCCGTAGATAAGATGATCTGCGCCAGCCGCATGCTCCATGTCTGTCCGATATGCGATAAGAATAATGCCATACACTCGAACAATATTCGCCAATACTGGAAATATTAATGATATAAAAACGAAGATAGCTCTACGCTTGACTGATACCAAGTTTAAGTAAGCATATAGGCTACCTATAACAAAGCTTGCAATAAAAAAGCTGACGCCGGAACACGCCTCGGCGACTAGGAATCGACCTTGAGGTATTTCAATGTAAAGACCACTTCGAAAAAGCGGCACTCCAGTTAAGTGTAATAGGGCAACCGAACCATCGGCAGCTATTTTTTGAAGATAAGGAATAAGCTGTTCACCCACTGGAATGCTAAAAAGCATAAACACCAATGGAAACAGGATTATTTTTGCAGCTTGAGTGCCCACCATTAACCAAATGAGTGCGGGTAATAGCGTGAAAGCAGCGGTATGCATAAACAATTGAATGTCACCTGCAATACCAATCACATACAAAAGCAATGCGGGTATTATAACCAAAAAAGCCAATGACGTTGTTTTAATGGGCTGAGCAAAAAACACATCGCGCTTTAGGTAAATTAGGTAGATGGCACCTGGAACGATAAAGAAGCCGTGATTAAATATCTCGTTTCCGTACCATATTTGAACAACAGTGGTTAGTCCCTGCCAACAAAAAGCAGTCCATAAGCAAAGAAATAAAAAGCCCGAAGTGAAGAACGTTTTATTCTTACCAAATGAAAAATTTGTAAAACCTCTATCCTTATCGCTTTGTGTATCACTGTTATCCATATGCATTTCCCTGCCTTTTTTATTTTAGTAATTATAGGCTTATTCTATTTCGTAAGCTTGCTGCATCGTTACCCAGTTAAAGTCACCAAGTAATTTTTCTATCTTTCCTTCCATTCTCGAAAGGTTGATATAATGACGAGCTTTAGATTTCCATGGTGCCGATGAAAACTTCGGTTGCTCTGGATCTATCTCCCAAGGATGAAAATAGAAACTGTATGGCGCACTTTCAGATTGCATAAACTCTGTAATGCGACGTTTCGAGAGCCAGTAAGGATACAAACGAAAATAACCTCCACCGCCAATTCCCACATTGCTTCCTTTTTTACGAACTGTAGGGATAGGTATTTCAATAAGCCCATTTTCACGCTCATACTTAAAGCGAGGCCATTCAGGCACACCATAGAGGTCATGATTGATTGGGTAAGTACTGGACGAATACGTAAAACCGAGGTCCTTAAGTATGTCGTAAGCCCACGTGTTCGAATCATTAATAGAGAAACTGGGCGCTCTGTATCCTTTTAACGCCACACCGCCTATATCTTCAAGGATATCTTTACTTTGCTTAATATCATCGTAAAGCTCTTGCTCGTTCATCGTGGTGGCCCGTTGGTGTGCTAGGCCATGACTGGCTAACTCGTGGCCCTCATTTACTATTCGTTTAATTACGTCTGGGCAGCGCTGCGCTACCCAGCCAAGTGTGAAAAATGTAGATTTAACGTTATTCGCTGCAAATAAATCCAACAGCCTATGTGTGTTGTCTCCCACTCTAAGACTAATGCTATCCCAATCTTTTTTTTCAACTACACCTTCAAATGCGGAAACTTGAAAGTAATCTTCTACATCTACTGTCATAGCATTAAGACGATTATCTAATTTCATGATTATCGCCCTTTACCAAACAGTACAACTTCAACGGTACGAATTAAAATGAGAATATCCAACAATAAACTTTGGTGTTTTACGTAGTAGAGATCGAATTTAAGCTTTTCCATGGAGTCCTCAACGCTTGCTCCATACGGATAATTTAACTGCGCCCAACCGGCAAGACCCGGCTTCACGTTATGGCGCTGATTATAGTAAGGCACCTCACGAACGAGCTGCTCTACAAACTGTGGTCTTTCTGGGCGAGGGCCGATAAACGCCATTTCGCCCTTAAACACATTTAAGAGCTGAGGTAACTCATCGACGCGATACTTTCTTATAAAGTGCCCGATTCTAGTTACACGGTCGTCGTTTTTGCTGGCCCACTTAGCCCCATCTTTTTCCGCATCGGGCCTCATACTTCTAAATTTGATTATTTTGAAAAGCTTGCCGTTTAAACCTACGCGTTCTTGCTTATAAAAAACGGAAACCCCAGTACGTCTGCCATCATCACAATAAATAATAAAGGCCGTGAATAGCATAATGGGCCATACAAACAATAATATAACAAACGCTAAAATAACATTTAGCGTGTAATCTAACGCATCTCTCAGGTAATTTTGGCTTTGAAAGCCATTGGAGTAGATAACCCAGCTAGGGTACATGAGATTTACAACGATTTGCCCCGTTTCCCGTTCCATGAAATCCAATAGCTCAGTCACTTCTATACCGCGCAATCTGCAGTCGAAAAGCACTTCTACAGGTAATGTTCCGCGCCTTTGGTCGCAAGCAATAACAATTTCTTCGATGTCATTATCTGCAATAAACTGCTGGAAGCTCTCATCAACTTTTAGATGAATTATTTTCTCTTTCTTAATACCGTCTTCGCGATTGTCACCTGGAATAGGAATAAAACCAACTAACTCAAACCCTATTCTGTCAACATCTCTTCGCATACGCTTTTCAATAATAGATGCTCTTTCCCCTGCGCCCAAAACCAAAATGCGTACTTTACCTAAGCCTAATAGCCCTAAGCGATTCGTAAAATATCTAAAGACAACTAGAGTAATAATTGTTGAGCTAACTGCAGCCGGTAAGAAATATGAATCCATAACCAAGTCGTCAAAAAACGCACGACTTACTACTTCAACTAAAAAGTAGCTGAGGCCCACACTTACAAAAATTCGGCGAATAATGCCGCGAAATGTTTCTCTCAATTTGGCTTCATACAGGCCGACAGATAATGAGCAAAGTAATATTGAAACAGTAAGCATTCCCACGTTTATAATTAGTTTTTCTACCGAAACATTCGGCGACATTCCAATTTGCGTAAGAATAAAATGAGAAATATAGCCCATGTAGGCTATGAGTAGCGCTTCTGTTATTACAAGTATGTTCGAGCGTTTATTTTGATTGCGCTTGTTTAATGCCACCCCTGGCCCCCTAAAACTGCGGCGTTTTTCCCATCATAAAGGGATTTATTCCAATAGACTACAATTGATATTGGCATTATAGTGACATTTCCCGTAGGGTAAACGACAAAAGCCAACAATTAACCATAATGAGTGTAGGATGATCTCTTATGTACCGCTTTAGAACGCTACTAACATGCTGTGCACCACTTTTATTTATAGGTATCAACGGTTGTAGTAACACTGGGGCTTTGCCTGAAGCAACCACTCGACCTTCTCTAACTACCGACGTTAACGACTACCAATATTTAATTGGGCCCGGAGATTCGCTTACTATTTTTGTATGGCGTAACCCAGAGGTATCAGGCAACTTTATTGTGCGCCCTGATGGAAAAGTAACAACTTCATTAGTCGAAGATATTGACGTGGCAGGCCGCACGCCAACTATGCTTGCCAGAGAAATTGAAGAGCAGCTTTCTACTTATATTAACAGCCCTAGGGTGACAGTAAGTGTAAATAACTTCACGGGTCCTTTAAGCGAACAAGTTCGTGTAATTGGAGAAGCCACTAACCCTAGCGCAGTCAATTATACCGAACACATGACGCTATTAGACCTGATGATTGCAGTAGGTGGACTAACGGAATTCGCTAATGGCAATGACGCTAAATTAGTGCGTGTGGTAAATGGCAAACAACAAACCTACGAAATTAACATTGACGATTTAATAAGAGATGGTGACATCTCGAAAAACGTCGATATGCTGCCTGGCGATATCGTAATAATCCCAGAAGCTTGGTTCTAGTTGTAAAGCGGTAAACGGAACAAATAAAAAAATGCAGGACTTACAACAAACGCTAATCCAAATCCTTGACTATGTAAAAGGGGTTTGGATTAAAAAGCGTTACGTCATCATATTTTCGTGGTTAATTTGCCCTATCGGCTTCTTATATGTAGCCAGCCTACCTGACGTTTATTCATCGAAAGCTCAAGTATTTGTAGATACTCGCTCTGTGTTGCAGCCTTTACTTAAAGGATTAGCAATCCAAACTAATCCTGATCAAGAAATACAGATGATGGCTAAAACACTACTTAGCAGAAGTAATGTTGAGAAAATTGCACGGGAAAGTGATCTTGATATAACAACCGAAAATGAAGATGAATTTGATAATTTAGTCAATAGGCTATCGAGCGATATTCAATTAAAAAAGACTGGGAGGGACAATATATATAACATTACTTATTCAAATCAGTCTCCCAATATAGCTCAACGTGTCGTTCAAGAGACCTTGGATTTATTTGTAGAAGGAGCCTTGGGAAATAACCGAAAAGATACAGATACCGCTGGACGTTTTTTAGATGAACAAATTGCAGAATATGAATCTAGGCTATCAGAAGCTGAACAGCGATTGGCTAATTTTAAACGTCAATACAATGATATTTTACCACTTGCTGGCACGTATTATTCAAACCTCCAGAGCTTGAACAACGAGCTAGAAGCTACTCGACTGCAAATCAAGCAAACTCAGCAGCAGGTTGACTCGCTTAAAAATCAGATTGGCAATGTAAAGCGTACTGATAGTTTTGGGGTGACTAATCAGAATGAGCCTGTTTTACAAACCAGATATGATGCAAGGATAAAGTCTTTAGAAGAAGAGTTAGATAAACTTACTCTTCGATTTACAGATCTTCATCCAGATGTTATCGAGACAAAGGCGTTACTTGAGAGTTTGGAGAAATCTAGGAATAAAGAGATTGAAGCTTTTATAAACGCTGATAGCAGTGATAACTCTCAACCGTTATCAGAGCTTAATAGAGAAATTAAACTTGAAGCAAGCCGGCTAGAAAGTCAAACTGCCTCGTTGCGTGTTAAAGAAACGGACCTTCTAAGAAAAATTGCCGAACTCGAAAGCAAAGTAGATCTTATTCCCCAAATTGAAGCAGAGTCTTCAGCACTGAATAGAGATTACGACGTTACAAAGCGTAAATATGAAGAGCTACTGTCGAGAAAGGAATCAGCCGACCTATCTCGAAGAGCAGATGTATCAGCAGAAGACCTTCAATTTAGGATAATAGAACCGCCGTTACTACCCAAGCGACCTTCGGGTCCTAACCGGCTTATTTTTTACACTGCTGTGTTAATTTTAGGTTTTGGCTCAGGGATTGGTATCGCATTTCTAATTAGCCAACTTAATCCAATTTTAATACGACCTAAGCAGTTACTAAATGTTTCGGATTATCCAATTTGGGGCACGGTCACTCATTTAAACATTGAACAAATCAACAAAACGAATAGAACTCGACTTATCGTATTTTTATTGTCTAGTGGTACTATTTTGGCTATGTATGGAGCGTTAGTCGCGGCTGAAATCATGAATATAGATTTATTTGGAGGTCTTCTTTAATGAAAAACACCATTGAAAAAGCACTTCAAAAGCAAAAAGAAGCAAAAGCGGCTAAGCAAAACGATAATGCTGAAGGTACGTTAGAGGACAAGCAGGTTTCTAGCCAATCGGAGGAATCTGAGGTTTCAATTGAAATACCAACGTCTTCAAATATTCCAGCAGACAAAGTTGTAGTCGATGAGAAAGAGTTTATTAATAAAAAGTCTCCGCTTGATGAGTTCACAATAGACTTCGAGAGGCTCGATAAAAATGGGCATATCTCTTTGAATGGTGATCGAAAGCAGATAAATGAAGAGTACCGTGAAATTAAGCGTAAACTTTTAGCTAATGCTTTCGGCTCACTCGCGAAAACCCTGCATAATCCTAATATTATTATGGTTACCAGCAGCCGGCCTTCAGAAGGAAAAACGTTTACTGCAACAAATTTAGCCATGAGTATTGCCTCTGAGCAGGATAAAACGGTGCTTCTTGTTGATGCAGATGTGCTGAAGCCTAACGTATTAAACACTTTAGGGTTAGAGCGTCGTAAAGGTTTGATGGAGTATTTAACCGGTGATGTAGAAGATATCTCCGACGTGTTATACCCAACAAACATTGATAAACTTAAGATTATCCCAGCAGGCAAGTCACACCACCTGTCTACAGAGTTACTTGCAAGTCAGAAGATGCATGAAACAGTAGATGAATTCGCAAACAGGTATCCAGATCGGATTGTTATTTTCGATACACCACCACTTATTGGTATTAACGAAAGTGCGATACTCGCTAACTTTGCGGGCCAAGCAGTGGTTGTAGTTGAGGAAGGTAAAGCGAAAATAGGTGATATAAAAATGTCTGTAGAGCGTTTGAACCCAGACATGGCCATTGGATTTGTGGTAAACAAGTCTGTACATAATGACACCGATGGAAGCGGATATTATGGATACTATTACTCAGAGCGAAGCGAATAATATTATTCGCTCTCTCAATATCAAACCAATTAGAGTATCTTTGGTTGCATGTGCAGTCGTCACTAGCTTTCCTGCTAGTGCTAAATTTGATCTAAACGCAATAGCGACAGCAGATACGATTTATCAGAGTGTAGATATTGAAGAGGAAGGCCAGCGCTCTCTTACAACACTAACTATCGCGCCAAAATTAAACGCTACGTATCAAACCAGAACATTTCAAGGGCTGTGGTCTGGTACCTATACACACCTTGAACGCGATAATGACGATGCTAGTCAGCGCCAAGATTACGCGGAGTACAGTTACTCTGCGCAGTGGGTACCGTTTGAAAACCTATTATCTTTTCAAGCGGCTGGAGCACTTAACTACCAAAATACTAATTCTGCCAACTTTCTAATTAGTGACTTTATTGCAAACTCTGATAGTTTAGCAAAAACACGTTCAAACCGCCTATCCTCAACGCTAACGCTAGACCAAGGTGACTGGATAAGAGGTCAAGGTACAGCATCTTATTCTGACACGGCTTCTGAACAGTCCCTCACGAATAACAACGCTTTAGATAACGATAGCTATCAGCTATCGGGCACCGTATTAAATGGTGACGAAGCTAAATACTTTATCTGGTCGGTTACTGGTACTTATCAGAATACCGAACGTGGCCAAGCCAGCACCGGAGATTTCGAGTCAAGAACGGGTGATGGCTATATCGATACACGAATTTTCAATAATTGGGCCATCCGCCTTACAGCGCGGCACGAAGCCAACCAAATATCTGACAGAGACGATACCAATAGCTTAGTCAGAGAGTTTAATTCTTACGGTGCGGGTCTAACGTACCGTCAAGCTGAAAACCGTTATATCTCTATAACAGCTAACAAAAGCGACTCAGACTTAGACGAAGACGATGGCGAAACCTTTGTTGGGCTAGATATGCAATGGGCCTTGAGTAACCGTACTCAAATTGCCGCCACCTACGGACGTCGTTTTTATGGTGAATCGGCATCAGCAAGCATTGGCTATAATTCTAAATACTTACGTACCTCATTCAGCTATTCAGAAGATGTTACAAACACCTCTCGTCTACTAGCAGACCCAGAAAATTTAGGCGTATTTGTATGCCCTAGCGCTTCAACATCTATTGCAGACTGCTTCCAACCTAACAGCCTAAGCTACACGCCCAATGCCGGCGAGCAGCTGGTTCAACTTACGTCTCAAAACTTAGAGTTCGACGACAATATCATCCTGCGAAAAAGCGCTAACTTTCAAGCAGGGTATGACTTTTCAAGAGTAACCCTTGCCTTTTCCTGGCGTTACTCTGAAGACGACTATTTAGATGAAGATAGGCTAAGACGCACCTACTCGTTCGGTACGAATTTAGCGTATAAGATTGGTAGTTATACCAACATCACAAGCAGTATCAATTACGCCAATATAACCGGTCAGGGCGCAGAGGAATCATTCAGAGGTGAAAGCGATAACTGGAATGCTTCAATTGGTTTAGAACGAGAGTTTGGCCGACGCTTAAAAGCGAGTATTGACGCTAGATACCTTGAGCAAGAAGGCGACTTGAACGCTGGCGGTCAGTTCGGAAATAACTACACAGACAGACGCTTAAGCGCCTCTATCACCTATACCTATGACTAGATGATTATGTACTTCTTTAATTTACAAGCTAAGTTAGCTAATCTTTAATTGCTGACTAGTTCTAGAAAAAGTTTATACTTTTATCTTTCAAAACGCCCATAGGGGCGTTTTTTACTTGACCTCAAATCATTTGGATAATATTAACCAAATACATCAGCCCTTA
Source organism: Alteromonas sp. G5_S2_22_S1 (assembly GCF_054968525.1). Lineage (NCBI taxonomy): Bacteria > Pseudomonadati > Pseudomonadota > Gammaproteobacteria > Alteromonadales > Alteromonadaceae > Alteromonas > Alteromonas sp. G5_S2_22_S1. The sequence continues at coordinate 132,475 of NZ_JBQKUJ010000006.1, forward strand.
TTATCATCGCTCTTAAGCCGTACATAGGTCTTAAACTTCTTCTTCATAAGTTTATCCACGTACTGCGTCATTTTCACTTTCTGTGAAATTGCGTCATCCAAAGCATCAACCAACTCAGCTAGCATATCCAAGTAGTATTTGGTATCGCGAATAACATTGCCTTTCGGCGTCATGATAGTTTGGCTTTCAGGATGATCGGCAAAGCCCATATGCTCGGTAACTTCCGCGCCGGTTTTATCAGGCTCGAACATTTCGGCTTTCACTTCTTCAATAACTTCGTTTACCGCATCGGCATCGAAGCTCTCAAGCTCTTCAAGAAAACCATAAAGCATCACCCTATCCATAAGGGTATTAATTTTACGAGGTATGCCACGAGAGAACATGTGAATGCGTTCTAACGCTTCGTCGCTAAATAGGGCAGTTCCATTCCACCCTGCATGATGTAAGCGGTACTCGATATATTCTTTACACTCTTCTAATGAAAGCGGTGCCAAATGACAAGACGCCACGATACGCTGCCTAAACTGTTCCATATTTGGCGCACGTAATATAGGCTGAAGCTCTTCCTGCCCTAGCAAGAAACTTTGAATAAGCGGCTTACCGTTAAGCTGAAAGTTGCTCAACATTCTAAGCTCTTCAATTGTTTCTAGGGGAAGATTTTGTGCCTCATCCACAAGCAGTAAAGCGCGGCGCCCTGCTTTGTTGAGGTCGTATAAAAATAGCTCAAGCGCTTTTAAAATATCGGCTTTAGAACGCCCTTCCGTAGGAATATCAAATTTAGACGCCACCATTTTCACCAGCTCATCGGGCGAGAGCTTCGGCGTTACAATTTGCGCAGCAGCAATATCGTCTTCAATTTCTTCAAGTAAACTGTTGGCTACGGTGGTTTTTCCCGTGCCAATTCCACCAGTAATAACAATAAATCCCTCAGCCTGAGAAAGGCCATACTGCAAGTAGGACATGGCGCGCTTATGCCACTTACTGGCGAAGAAAAATTCAGGATCTGGGGTTAACTGAAACGGTTTCGAGTTTAGTCCATAATAACTTTCGTACATGCAATTTACCGTTATTCCATTAAAGAATGTGCGTTCAAATAAACAAACGTAATATTGGTTTGTATCAGCGCGCTGTTTTTGACCTATGTTGATTACACACATGGTAACCAACAACGCGCCGTTCTCGAAGTATTATCTCCGCTAATGTTTAAACGAAGCGCTAGCGCAGTTTATTTTGAGTAATTCGCTCAATAATACCTGTTGTAGACACGCCGTCTTCAAACGTGAGTACTTTGACTTGGCCACCGTTTTCCATGACTTCAGTGCCACCCGCTATCTCTTCAATTGTATAATCGCCGCCTTTCACTAACACGTCTGGCAGTAAACGGGCTATAACACGCTGGGGGGTATCTTCCTCAAACGGAACCACCCAGTCTACGGCGCTCAAGCCTGCAAGCACTGCCATGCGGCGGTTAACATTATTTACCGGTCGGCCCGGACCTTTTAACTTCGTTACCGACTCATCGGTATTTACCGCAACAATTAGTCGGTCACCAAGTTGCGCCGCTTCTTCTAGATAGGCAACGTGACCAGAGTGCAAAATATCAAAACACCCGTTGGTCATCACCACACGCTCACCTCGCGCTTTCGCTGCCTTAAGGGCAATTTCTAGCTGGTCTTCTGTCATTACACCGCCATCAAGGTGCACAGACTGCTCACCTAACGCCAAAGCCAGTTCAGTATTAGTGACGGCAGATGTGCCCAGCTTTCCAACCACTACACTTGCCGCTAAGTTAGCAAGCACGCAAGCCGCCTGAAGGGGCAAGTTACATGCAATCGCCACTGCCAACGTCGATACCACCGTATCGCCAGCGCCTGTAACATCGTAAACCTCTTTCGCCTTTGCTGGCAGGTGAAACTCGGTGTTATCGCCGTCAAATAAGGTCATGCCATCTTCTGAACGAGTAACCAACAGCGCGCTTAAATCTAACGTTTCTTTTAACGACAGTGCTTTTTCTACTAATACCTGCTCGCTTTCTATTTCACCCACAATACCGCGAAGCTCATCCAAATTAGGAGTAACTAATGTGGCGCCAGCGTACTTACCAAAGTCGCTGCCTTTAGGGTCTACCACCACGCGCTTATTTTTGCTTCGCGCTTTTTCAATGAGTACTTCAGGGTTGCTCAAACAACCTTTTGCATAGTCACTCAGAATAACGACATCCGCATCATCTAAAGCTAACTCGTATGCGTGCTCCAGTTCTGATTTATCAGTGTGAGCAAAGCTTTTTTCAAAATCTAAACGCAGCAGCTGCTGATTCCTACTCATGACACGAAGTTTGGTGATGGTATCGAAGCCATCTACTGTAAAAAACTGACAATCAATATCGTGAGTTTGCAAACGCTCTTTAAGAATTTTTGCATTCTCGTCATCGCCACACATCCCCAGCAAGGTTACGTTTGCGCCCAATGTTGCTGCATTCACCGCAACATTCGCCGCTCCTCCAGCCCTATCTTCAGAACCACTAACGTTTACCACAGGTACTGGCGCTTCTGGTGAGATTCGCCCAGCGCCACCGCTCCAGTAACGGTCTAACATCAGGTCGCCAACAATAAGCACCTTCGCTTTAGTAAAATCTGGTAATATCATGCTGAGAATAACTTTTTAGATATTGAAAACATTGGCACAGAGTATAACAGCCAAGGCAGGCAGTACACACCAAGGAAGCATAAATACCCAATGGTACCTCTATTTAATAGAGAACAAACTTGGGCAACTTTATACAGGAATAACTACAGAACCAAAACGCCGTATAGCGCAGCACAGAGGTGAATTAAAAGGCGGTGCGAAAGCGCTTAAAGGTAAATCGCCCTTGGTGTTTAGGGCGGTATTTGAGGTCGCAAACAAGTCTGAAGCGTCAAAACTTGAATACGCTGTGAAGAAAATGAGCCGCCTTCAAAAAGACAACATTATCAATAAAGGCCAGCTCAATGAATTGCCGTGTATAAAATCGCAATTTGACGTGTGAGCCTCTACCCGCCCAATACGCCATTTATGATCATGGCATTACCAATGCTAAGCGTAAACCCTAGAGCTGCCACCCCTACATTGTGCTGCTGATCAACTTCTTGGCGGAAGTTCATACCAAACAAAATAATTTTTTTGCTGGCTAACACCAGTATATGAAGTGCGATTGCGAGTCCAACGCTAACAATAAGCCAACCAGTTACATTGCTCACATACCCAGATGGGTTATAAACCAGTAGATTTTTAGCTGCCGACACGATCATTGCGGTGCCAAGCAAGTTGCCCGTATGTTCGATAGCAAGCGCTAACTGCCCTTTTTCAAGCGCCCCTTGGAAAGAGTCATTTTGGTTATCTCTTGCATATCTGAATTCTAAAATACGGGTCATCACAAGCAGCATGGTAAGCACAACGGTAAAACCGGTAACAATCGCAATAAGTGCATTCATATCGCTACCGTCTACCCATACCATGATGTTACGTAAAACAATGGCACTGGCGACTAAACTGGCAGCATCGACAAGCGCAACGCTTACGCTGCGTTCAGCTATCATTGCGTGAGTATCAACTTTGTTTAATACAAGTTTATCGTGGGCGAAACGGCCAAATTTCACCAGCAAAATTCCCACGACCCCGAATGTCACCATGCCGATAGCGGCTTCTTCATAGCCTTGCCCAATATGCCGCCCCACTACGGAACTTAGTACAATACACAGTGAAAGCATGCCTCCTGCAACACTAATACCAAAGGCAAAGTTGTCCTTAACACCCAACTCTTCTGTTACTGAAAACTGCCTAAATGCACCAGTAAGCCACTTCATAATCATTAGCAGCAGTAACGCTATTGCCACGTCCATGGCAAGGTAAATTAATAGCTCTCGGGTTAGCGGTACTAGTTTTACTAAGGCTTCCACGTTATCTTTGCTCCTTGAACACACAAAGCTCCATGCTGATTATTTGTATTGCGTTAATGCCGCAAAAACAGCGGCATTCAAATAAACAGCTTCCATCTATTACAAACTTGTACAAAGATGACAACGAACTTGTTCAGATTTATTTTAATAAGGGCCTGATAACATTGCGCTTGTGGTTAAAAACCTCAACGCTATCAAACCTTGAACTCTTGCGTTTTAAAATGGGTATATAAACCAATTCAACGCGGGTTTATCTTAAAAACGAGAGTATCATCAAAAGACGCTAGTATTATGCCAACAGACAACGAAAATAGCATGACAAACGTAGAACAAGCAGAAAAGTACTGGCAGCAGTTCTTAACAGCACCTGCACTTACCGACGACGACAAAGCCATAGCAAAGCAACATCATGACGTGCTGTTAACCGCGTTTGCCCGTTCTTCTTTCCTAGCTGAAACAATTATACAAAAGCCTTCGTTTGTTTCCCGTACTGTTGAGCAAACAGTTGAGCAAACAACCGATCAAGATAGCGATGCTCAGTTGCAAAAAAATGTCGACAGCGAAGCGCCCTCTCCCTTGGTGGCGATGTATCGCTCTGCGCTCAATACAACGCTTGAAACTGTAAAAACTGAAGATGACCTTTTAAAAGCATTACGTGAATACAGAAATCAAGAAATGGCCCGTGTTACCTTTCTTGATGTGTTAAACAAACAGGATATCAGCACATCATTAGAACGGGTTTCAGCGTTGGCAGATGTGTTACTTACGGGCGCATACCACTGGATTTATCAACATTTGGCCATTCGCTATGGCACGCCACAAAACAACGGCGAAGATATGCACATGTATATTTTAGGCATGGGCAAACTAGGCGGAAAGGAACTGAATTTCTCGTCAGACATCGACTTAATTTTTAGCTACCCTGAAAAAGGTGAAACCCAAGGCGGTCGAAAGAGCATAGAGCACCAACAGTTTTTCACTAAACTAGCGCAAAAGCTTATTCAAGCGCTGAACAAGATTACTAACGATGGACAGGTTTACCGGGTTGATATGCGCCTTCGCCCGTTTGGAGATTCAGGCCCGCTGGTAATGCATTTCGCTGCACTTGAAGACTACTACCAGGACCAAGGGCGCCACTGGGAACGCTTTGCTATGGTAAAGGCCCGGGTGATCAACGACGACAACTCTGAAGATGTAAAATGGCTAAATAGTATTTTACACCCCTTCACCTTCAGGCGTTACCTCGACTTCACCACCCTTGACGCCCTTCGCAATATGAAAAAGTTGATAGCGACCGAGATTCGCCGACGCCGTCTTAACAATAATATCAAGCTGGGTGCTGGCGGCATTCGTGAAGTGGAGTTTTTTGCCCAAAGTTTCCAACTGATTCATGGCGGTAGAGAGCCTGCTCTACAAAGTAAGTCTTTACTGCGCACGTTAGACGCGCTGACTGAGCTAGATATTGTGGAAAAAGATGTAACAGAACAGCTGAAACACGACTACCTTTTCCTTAGAAAAGTAGAGCACACCCTTCAGCAGTGCCAAGACCGGCAAACTCAAACCTTGCCAGATAGCGCATGGCAGCAAGCCGCCTTGATTGAGGTAATGGGTTTTGAATCCTATAGCACTTTTTTAAACCAGCTAGATGCAACCATGGCGCGCATTCACGGTCACTTCAATGAACTTGTGGAGGAATCACAAGACAGCCATTCCGACGAAGATCAGCTTTTTATTGCATGCCAAGACGCTTGGCGGCTTTCTTTGCAAGAGGAAGAATTTGCAGAGACCTTTAGCGAGCATTTATCTAGCAAGGACATTACAGGCGTTTATCCAATTCTTGTCGCGTTTAAAGACAAACAGCGTAACTATCGAATCGGTCAAAAAGGAGAAGATACATTAAACAAACTGCTTCCCGAGATTTTGTACGTGCTGGTAAATCAACATCCCAATCACATCTCGCAGGTCTTAAAGCGTTTACTGGGCGTGATTGAAGCCATCACTGGGCGTACCACTTACCTCGACCTTTTACTCGAAAACCCAGATGTACTGAAGCAGCTGGTTAAGCTTTGCGAGCGCAGTGACTGGATTGCACAGGAAATCAAACGCTTCCCATTGCTGCTTGATGAATTGTTGACGCCTTTGTATTTAGGTCAACAAAATACCGATATTCATACCAGCAAAAAGGAATACCAGCTTGAACTGCGCGAAACCATGCTGCGCATAGAGCAAGATGACGTTGAAATGCTTATGGACGGGCTGCGCCAGTTCAAGCTCTGCCAGCAACTGCGCATTGCAGCCAGTGATATAAGCGAGTCGCTCCCGGTAAATAATGTTAGCGATAAGCTTACCGTTCTGGCTGAAGTGATACTTGAACACGTAGTAAATGCGGCGTGGATGCAAATGCGCCAACGCTACGGTGTGCCGTCACACCTTGAAGGTAACGACAAAGGCTTTGCGGTCATAGGGTATGGCAAGCTAGGTGGTTATGAACTGGGGTATGGCTCGGACTTAGATCTGGTCTTTTTACACAACGCCCCTCGGGGTATTAGCACCGACGGTAATAAGTCACTTGAAGCGCAGCAGTTTTATATCAAATTAGCGCAGCGCATCATGCATTTACTCAACACGAAAACCCTGTTTGGCCAACTTTATGAAACCGATTTGCGCCTGCGTCCCTCCGGCAACGCCGGTTTGCTTTGTTGCCATATAGATGGCTTTGAGAAGTACCAAACCGAAGAAGCGTGGACGTGGGAGCACCAGGCACTAGTTAGAGCAAGAGCAATATGCGGCGACGTCGGGTTGCTAAAAGATTTTACTCGAGTTCGACATACAATATTGAGCCAAGTAAGAGACTCAAAATCACTGGCGACAGACGTATGCAAAATGCGCTTAAAAATGCGCGAACACCTGCTTTCTAAAAACAATGACAAAGTCGACTTAAAGCAATGTGTAGGCGGTATTACCGACATTGAATTTATGGCGCAGTATTTAGTGTTGGCCAACGCGCAGTCGGCAGATAGCATGACGACCTACCCGGACAACCTTCGCATTTTTGATACTGCGGTTAAAGCCCGTATTATCGACCCATCTACGGCGAGTAAGCTGCAAAACGCGTATTTAAAACTGCGAGAGCAATATCATCATTTAACCCTTGCAGACACTAAATACGCCGACCAAAGCGAAGAGTTAGACGCTATACGTGAGCAGGTTAGACAGCATTGGGACACTCTCTTTGGCACATGCAGCGAATAAAGCTATTAGTCGTATGAAAGCCGGTTTTGGGGCGAGGAAGGAAGCAAGAGTGTAAGGGAACAATAATGAAGGAAAACAAGCCGCTATCGCCTTAAGCGATAGCGGTGTGAATTCAGTACCAAAATCAAACCGGCTAGCGTACTTGAGCCTTCCCCTTAGCCAGTAACCAAACGACACTTAGTAGAGAGGAACTCGGTTTCTTCTGCGGTGACAACAAGTGAGCGTTGCCCCGCACATAAGTAAGCTTTTACTTCGCCTTCAAAGCTGCTATCAATGGCGCTGGCAATTTTCGCTAGCGACCCTGACACCGTATTATCTAGTTGAAACTGATGCTTGATAACAAAGTCTTGCTCTAAATTCCATATCACCTGCATCCCTTCTGCCTGGGCATACTGTGAGATTGCCTCGCGAAGTGTATTGCCCTCTTTGAACGTGCGGTATTTATGTTCACCCGTCCAGTTTTTTTCAACAGGCCGTGTTTGGCTCGACATGTTCGCCAATTTGCTATCTAAATTTGGGTCGACGCCTGCAACATCAATGACAAAATCACCTTGCTCGTCTTCTTGAGGATCGGTGGCCGACATTCTAAAGTCGCGATAGAACTCGCTGAGCCCTTTAGATACCGACTTTTCCTCTTTTTGCGATTCAGGAGCAGGGGCTTGCTCTTGGTTTTGTATCATGTAAATAAGCACACCAGCAGCAATGACAAGCACAACCGCAATACCAATTTGTTTCGCCCAAAATGACGAACTTGAATAACTTGTCTGTCCCATAACCTACCAAAATGCCGCATCAAAAACAGAAACGCAGTAAAAAAAAGTGATAACCACGTCTTTATGTTGTTCTTGTTATTCTAGTCTACCTATACCCGAGAAGCCCATTATTCTATTTATCTAATTTTGCGGCAATTGCATAGTGCTGTCTTTCAGCCTTTGTACGTACAACCATTATTTATAACGATTTATAAAGGGACTCAGGATTATCTGCTGGCCTAGTTTTAAAACGCTTGTGCATCCATAAGTAGCTCTCAGGTTGCTCTTTCACTGCGGCATCAACATGCTTATTGAGCAGCGTTAATGCTTCAGTATCTTCCATTTCACCTAGCTCAGAGAGCGGTGGATAGATTTTTATTTTGTACCCGCGTTTTGTGTACTGTGAGGTAATAATCATTGGCTCTGAATGGCTACGCCTAATGAACATTAACGTTGCCGTTGTTGTGGCGGTGTCTTTTACACCGCCAAAAGGTACAAATATGCTTTGTTTAGGGCCGTAATCCTGGTCGGGTAAATACAAACACAGCTCTTTATCATCTAACGCAGCAAGCAGCGCCTTGGCGTTGCGCTTATCTATCATGTATTTGTTAGAACGGTTACGACCGTGATACTGAAGGTAATCAACCAACGGGTTATTGTGCTTCCTGTAAAAAGCGATACTTGGATGATAAAAACCAATGCCTCTGCAGGCGAACTCCAAATTCATATTATGCAGCGCCATACCGAAAACCCCCTTCCCACCAGCCAATGCCGCTTCCACGTGCTCGGTGCCTTCAATCTCAATGGCACGCTTTACTCGCCAGCTAGGCCACCACCAGCCCATGGCAGTTTCAAATAATGCCATACCGGTACGGCGTATGTTTTCTTTACACAAAGCGTCAATATCGCTTTCGTTAAGCGACGGATTCCAAAGGGCAAGATTTCGCTTCGCGACTTTTGCTCGTTTAGGCACAATAAGCGCAATAAGCTTTCCTGTGCCTCCACCAATAGCGCGGATCACAGGTAGAGGTAACCATGTAATCATATAAAGTATGAATACACCTAGCCATACGGGCCAAAACTTAGGGCCCAGAAATGACAGTTTAAACTTAGGAGCTTTGATTGCCGCTGCCAATGTCTATATCCTTTGAACTGAATTGGGCGGCATTGTAGCAGAAGCTTTTTTCGGGGGCTAATAACGCCAGACAAGCGCCAATACGCTTGCGATAAACTCAGGCGCAAACTAAAAGCGGTGTATTAACGCAAGTGGCATTGACGCTCCCCACTCTCGTCAGTCAAACACTGTCATTGTGGCGTTTAATATTCTTTATCTATCTCTTTTAACTTTTTCTCGAAAGCCTCATATTTATCTTTCGAGTCATAATCAAAGTGATATTGATTATGAAAGCCAAACTGCAGTTTCACATTTACGTCTTCAATAAATAGCGTATAGCCGTCATGGTCAGTAAACGCGGTAATTCCATTAAGTTTATACTGCTCGTTTTCTTTCGCGCCATGCTGGCGAATCTTGTCGAAAACCTGAAGTAGGAACTTGCTGTCTAATTCGTTTTTCATTGTAAATCCGTTGTTATGAATTTACCTATTTTTACATGGAATAGTAGGTTTTGGATTTGTTTGACGTACTTTGTATTTATGCCTGTTTCCCGCTAATAAGAGTAAGCAATCACATTTGTGCTATCCCCTTGAACATTGATAAGAACACGCCGCCATCTGCGAATTACTATCGAAAAATTAGCCGCATTTGATCTCTATTCAAGGCATAGCGTCCGCATTAAAAGTTATATCTAAAGCCTAAATTTACGATGTGTGCAGAAAAGTCGTCTTTACCACCGAAGTAAGTATATTCAAACCGCACCATCGACTTCATTCCTACATAGTAGTCGAAACCTAACCCAGCTAGACCCGCCACAATAGTATCATCGTAGCCGCACGCCAACGCTTCAGCACCACAGGCAGAACTATTTATCGACACCTGCTCAATATCTACACTTGCAACACCCAGCTTGTAATAAAGCTCGCCTTTCGGGCTACTTGCTTTCCCTAATAGGGCTAAATACGGCCCCTTGCTCGATAACGATTGTTCGTCGGTATCTGCATCAATAAGCGAAATGTAGCCGCCCTCGACATACCACTGACGGTGGAAGCGATACCCTAGCGCAGCGGAATAGCTCACATCGGCTTCACTATCTATTTGTGTATCAACATTTCCATAGCCAATATTCGCCACAGCATAGCCGTTAACGTTGGCTGACACTAAACCAGAACAGAATGCGCCTGCTATTGCTGCACTGCCGATGAAAAGTTTTGCGAATATTTTTGAAAAGCTGCGCATGTTTATTACATCTCCTTGTTTAAGAACGCTAACTATAAAAGACAACAGCAACAATTTAAATGTAAAGAAGCGTAATCGTTTGGTTTAAAACACATCAAAAACACCAGTTAGCGTCTCTGCTGAACCCTATCTTAGAAGGCTTTTAACTATTAAATATCAGCAATGTTAATCAATTGTTTATCAAATCCGTATGTATAAAATAGCTGGCTTACTATTAAGCCCATGAAATAATTAACTATTTTACAAAATTTGATCTTTTTCAAATTAGGCGTATCATAAACCCACACAACTGGTCAGATGAGCGGATGAGTTATTATGAGTATCAGAACTAGCTTAAAAAAAGTATTACCCCCAATTTCAGTCACAGAACAAGAAGCCCTAGACGCGGGTGACGTGTGGATTGAATCTTCTATTTATCAGGGTAAGCCTGACATGCAGGCGTTACGCGATATCCCTCAGGCAAAACTGAGCGCAGATGAACAAGCATTCATGGATGGTCCAGTAGCTGAGCTACTGAACATGATCGATGACTTCGAACTAGGTAACGGCAAGCACATTCCTCAGGAAGTGTTAGATTTTCTAGGTAAGAACCGTTTCTTCTCTATGATCATTCCAAAGAAATTTGGTGGTCTTGAGTTCAGCCCGTATGCAAATTCGACAATCGTTGCAACAATCGCAGCGAAAAGCGGCGCAATCGCTGTAACGGTTATGGTGCCTAATTCATTAGGTCCGGGCGAGCTTCTAATGCATTACGGTACGTCAGAGCAACAAGACTACTGGTTACCACGTCTTGCTGATGGCCGCGACATTCCGTGCTTTGCACTAACAAGCCCAGAGGCAGGTTCAGACGCAGGTGCTATCCCTGACGCGGCAATCGTGACTAAAGGCGAGTTTAACGGTGAAGAAGTACTTGGTCTTCGCGTAAGCTGGGACAAGCGCTATATCACGCTTGCTCCGATTGCAACCGTACTTGGCCTTGCATTTAAAGTATTCGATCCAGACCAACTTCTTGGCGACAAGCTAGAGCTAGGCATTACTTGTGCCCTTCTACCTAAGTCTCACCCAGGTGTTGAGCTAGGTAACCGCCACGACCCAATGGGTGTGCGTTTCTACAACGGTACTACTCGTGGTCAAGACGTGTTCATTCCAATGGACTTTATCATTGGTGGTCAGAAGAACATCGGTCGTGGCTGGCAGATGCTGGTTAGCTGCCTAGGTGCAGGTCGTGGTATTTCACTTCCAGCAATGGGTGTAGCTACCGCACAGGCTGCGTTTAAAGGCACGGTTGAGTATTCATTCGTACGTGAGCAGTTTGGCCTTCCCATTGGTCGCTTCGAAGGTATTCAAGAGAAAATGGCTGACATTGCAGGTAAGACATTCTTACTCGAAGCAATGCGTGTACTAACAACTGAAGGCTTAGGCCTAGGCGTCAAGCCATCTGTTGTTACGGCTATTGCCAAATACCACATGACTGAACTTGGTCGTGACGTGATGAACTCGGCAATGGATATCCAAGCAGGTAAAGCGATTCAGCGCGGCCCTCAAAATACGTTGGCCGGCGGTTACTCTGCACTTCCAATTGCGATTACGGTAGAAGGTGCAAACATTCTAACCCGTAACCTTATGATCTTCGGTCAAGGTGCAATGCGTTGTCACCCTTACCTGAAAGATATGGTTGACCTAATCCACAGCAACGAGAGTTCTGCGGATGCTGAGTTCAACAAGGTACTTCGTAAAACAGTTGGCTTTAGTGTTAAAAATGCGTTCCGCAGCCTAGGTAAAGGCTATCTTCCTTTCCTACGCGAGAGTGAGTCTGCACTACCTGAAGTACGCAAGTACGAAAAGCGTGTAAGCAGCATCTCAGCGAAGCTAGCACCACTAGCTGACCTATCGCTTGCGGTACTAGGCGGTGACCTTAAGAAAGCTGAGCTTTTATCTGCACGTCTAGGTGACGTAATGAGCTACCTATACGGTGCAATGGCCGCGATTCGTTTCTACGAGCAGCGTATTGAAGATAGAAAACTTGCACTACCGTACTTCGAGTACGCTATGCAATGGTCTTTACAACAAGCTGATCAGGCAATTGTTAACTTCATCAACAATTTCCCGAACACAGCAACACGTGGTCTAATGCGCCTACTTACCAACACTTACACCAACAGTGTTGCAGGTATTAGCGACGACCTAGTACGTGAGCTTTCAATTGCATCTATGCAAGATAACAGCGTGAAAGACCAGCTTACGCACCTTGTTCGCGCATGCCCTGGAGACGGTAACGACATTAATGAGCAAGCGTTTAAAGCGAAGCACGCGGTTGCGCATCTTCTTGGTAAAGTGCAAAAAGCACTGCGCAAAGAGCCTGTTGTGCCGTTCATCTCATTTGAACATGCGCTTAATAAGCTTCAAGAAAAAGGCGTGGTTACCGCTGATGAGGCGGCTAAGCTTCACGACTACAACGAAAAGCGCAAGTTAGCGGTTCGCGTTGACGAATACACGTTTGATATGGAACTTGTTCCAGCATCACAAACGCTTAAAGCGATTGACGGCGGTCAAAGCGCGGCATAAACGCCGAGTTAAGACCAAGCGTTACATACCTGTAAAGCCCTATCCTTCGATGGGGCTTTTTTATTTACAAGAAGTAACCCCCTCTTTATATTGTATATTTTCTGCTCTACCATTAGGCTATCGAAATATTCTTATTCCAAGGTTTAGGTAGTGGAGACAACACTCACAACTCTCAAAAAAGGTGTTTTACACTTAATTTTTCTTTTACCACTCTCTCCCCTATCACATGCAGAAGTCGTTGCTGAGCCCGACAAGCAAAGCCATGAGGTAAGTCAAAAGGAAAAATACGTTGTAGGACATCTCAATCATCCCCGGGTTAATAGTTTTTATAAGCCGCTTATCGAAAAAGCTTATCGTGATATTGGTATTGAGATAGTGTTTGAAACTGTAGGGGGTGAAAGAGGCCTCCATCTACTAAACGAAGGCATGACAGATGCGGATGTCATTCGCTATGATGTTGTGAGTCAAGCGGATAACAATATTGTGATTGTACCGCCGGCACTCTCTCACGGAGCATCGTTTCTTTTATGTATTCGCGGGGCAGAATGTAATAAAGACATCATTCAAAACCCAGATAAGGCCATTGCAGCAACCACCCGCTTTTTTATTAATATGCGCGCCAAACCGGGCGAGTTGAATGCGAATATCTTTGAGTTCGATGACTTTAATCATGTCATTGGTTTATTACTCAATGGTCGCTTTGATTATGCCATTATGCCCAGTGACTTCTCTGAAAAAGCGATTTTTGAACAGTCAGGCATTGAGTATATTCCGCTTGTTAAACACGAATTAGTACACGTAATCAACAAAAAGCACGCCCATTTAGTCGATGACTTGTCGGCATCTATAGCCAAGCAGCTTGCATTATTAGACACTGAATAAACTGAATAAAGTAAAAAAATGCCCACATAGAATGTGGGCATTTTTAATCTCTGCGTATCAGCGCGTCTTTAAGCTGAATCACTCGATATTAGTCGAACATGTACTTAAGTGATAGTACTGTTGTACGGCCGTTTAGAGGGCGAGCACGAACATAACTACCTACTTCCGCTGAACCTTCTTCTGACTCAGTGATGATAAATTCATCAGTTGCATTGTTCATGTTAAGTGAAACCGAGAACTGATCATTAACCCAATAAGTAGCAAACAGGTTTACAAGGGTATAGCCTTCTTGTTTAAGGTCGTTGTTATCCTGTACATAGTACTCTGTAGAGCCTTGTAGTGATGCACCAACAGACCATGTGTCAGTTACGTACTCAGGTGTGATTGTCCAAATCCAGTCGGCTTGACGGCGAGGCGTGTTCCCTACTAGCGCTGGATTATTCACATCGTCGCTAATTTCAGCATCGGTCCACGTAAGGTTACCTGACATTACGAAGTTATCCGTTGCATTCCAACGACCTTCAAATTCAAGACCAGTCGCTTCGTACTCGCGCATGAACGTAAGGCCGCTGGTTACTTCTGCCTGGGTATCTTCTGTAACCGTATCGAATAACGTTGCGTTAATCATTAGGTCTGACGTACCGTACTTGTAGCCAATTTCAAACTGTTTGGTTGTATCGTAACCCGACGTTGTACTGGTAAGGCTACCGTCAGCATTCAACGTACCGCCAATTTGCAGTAGACGGTCAGCAATAGCACGGCCACCTTTTGAGTAACGAGCAAAGAAGGTTTGGCTATCGCTTAGCAAGTAAGAGCCACCAATAGAGTAAGACGTATTGTTAGCACTGTAATCTACGATTTGTGATGCTGCGCCAGCGCGGTTAAGGTTAATCACGCCGCCACTAATAAAGCCACTGTTCGTTGCCGATGCATCTTCAATTTGCTCAATAACCCCGTTACCGTTTAAGTCAAAGTCCGCATTACCACCACAGCATGAACTAATTAGCTCACCCGAGGCTTCTGTTGTATCGTGACGTACCGACGCATCAATCAAGATGTTATCAGACAGCTCGAAACCAACGTTCATGTAAGGGGCTTTCGTTACGTAATTTAAATCCCATTCCCAAGAAAGGAAACTTGCAGACAGTAAACCATCTGACACAAGCTCAACGCCATCTGCGTCAGTGATAGTTAGAAGCTGTGAATTGTCACCATCAAGGGTTTGGATAAATGTCTGCCAGCTAGACCAGCTTGTCGCGATATCTTGGTTTGAGTAGTAATAACCCACAGTTAGGTCGATACCGTTATCAAACTCTTTACGCAAGCTAAAGTCGTTAATCATGTTACCTAAGTCATTAATGCGCGTATCAAACTGTAAGTTTGTGAACGCCTGACCGGTGTAAGTCTCACCTGCGCCTGGGCCGTTAGCAAGTACAACGCTGGTGCTATCACAGTTAAGCGCGTTTCCATCGCCATCTGTTGCACCACTACAAAGCGCTGAAGCGAAGTTTGATACGTCACCTGGGCCTGCTGGGAAACCGTCGGTGAATGGCGCGATAAAGCCACCCGAGATATCTGAAATACGGAACTTGTTTAACAAGAACAGGTTTTCAGCTACTTCTAAATCAACCTCTACGCCAAATGAGTTTACTTTTGACTCGATGCCGTCACGAACATCACGGTTCTCAGGGTTGCCATAGCTGTCAAAAGTAGAAATATTTGTGTTGTATGCAGAGTTTAGTGCTTGTGAGCTTGCATCATACCCTGGCACAGGGCCGTACTCGCCGTCACCTTTTACTAGCACAGGTGAAGGTAAGTATGTTGACACTTTGTCATCAAGGTTTTTATAGAAGAAACGGATATGCCCGTTATCTAACATCTTAGTGATGTTGAATTTAATCTGGCCACCTTGATCACCGTTATATCCCGTCTCACGAGGGCCTTCGCCGCCGCGGGCAAAACCAGCGATGTGATAGTAAAGATCGTCGTTGATTTCACCGCCGTAGCGAAAATCTAAGCGAAACTCTTCGTAATCAACACCGAATGAAGTACCGATAGCACCGCCGCCAACTTCACCAGTATTACTGATTAAGTTGATAACACCACCTGGTGAGTTACTCGCAAACGTAGATGCAGAACCACCGCGCACTGCTTCTACGTTAGCTACCGACCAGTCGTAACGTAAAAAGTTGTCAGCATTACCGAAGTTGATGTCACCGTACTCTAAAACAGGCAAGCCATCTTCGTGAATTTGCAAGAATTTAGAACCACCTGTCGCTAGCGGAATACCACGGATGGTGATGTTTGCATTACCGCCACCACCAGATGACTCTGCGCGGATACCAGGAAGCGCACGGAATACTTCAGCAGTAGAGCGAGGAGCAAGCTTTAAAATATCTTCTTCGTCAAATGCGCTAACCGATACACTAGCTTCCTGCATAGTCGCACCGCCTGGCGCTGCAGTTACCACGATTTGCTCAAATTTTTCTTTAGATTTGGCTTCAGAATCTGCTGTCGCAGCGTCTTGAGCGATAACTGACCCAGAAAGCGCAGTACAAACGGCAAGTGTCAGTGCGTTGAGTGTGTGATGTTTTTTCATATTTTCTCCGGCAATGTGTTGGAGTTGTTAAATCCTAAGTAGCCGCTTCCCCTAACTACTAGGGTTGGTGGCAACACAAACATACTTAATCGATTAAGAATCTATAACAAAAAAACAACATTGTAAACATCCTGTGAAAAACTTTTATTGTATTAATTGATTTAGCGCTACTCTGCGGTAACAAAAATAAAAGTAAAATGCTTGTTTAGTAAAGAGTAATACGATGCTAGCGGCTTCTTCATTATCGATTAAGAAGAATTAATGATGGCAAATAAACGCGTGCTAATTTCGATAAACCAATTTGAACTATGGTCCCATACACATTCAAACACAGAAAACGTACTATATTTAGCCTATGCTAAATGACAGGTAGGCACTCAAAGGTCACGTGTTTGCGCTAGCGAGAGTTCTGAAGTAAATAAAATGGAACAACAACAAAATGTGCGAAGGTTACACTGGTTGAACACTAATCAAGAATCAATCCCTAAGGTTGAAATAGAACGCGACACCACAGACATGTTAATAGGCAACAGTTTCGTCGGTTTTTTGATGACTATATTTGCCTTTTCTGGCCTTGTCTTTTTCTTTGAAAGTGAATCTCCCGCTGCGTTTCACCAAAAGTTCCAGCTATGGGTAATTATGGTAGGCGTTTGCCTTGCGCGGTTAATAGATTCGATTTATTGGCGAATAAACCTAGCAGGCAGGGCTTACCGCCCACGTCCAGCGTTAATACGATTTGCTGCTGGCTTATATGTCACCGGCAGCTTGTGGGCGATTTACTCTGTTAGCTTTTACAACGCCATGTCTACCACTGAACTGGCGGCAACTATGGTGGTACTGGCTACTATGGCGGGTGGCGCCGGGACCGTTCTTTCACCTAATAAAAACTTGGTCGGCTTTTATTCTACCGCCCTACTCGTGCCTATGTCTTTATGCGCTCTTCTCGATGAAAGCGAGAAGTTTTTTATTTTAGGGGTTCTTGGGCTGGTCTTTTGGTTTGGCATCTTTACCAGCGCATTTCGCTACCACAAGTTTTTTATTAACACGTTGCACCTCAAAGCTAAAAACAATAGTTTAGTGGAGCAAATGAAAGTTGAACGTAGTGAAACCGAAAAAGTTAATCAGTTACTTATTGCCTCTAATCAAAAACTCGATGCCTCAAATATAAACCTTGAAGCAGAGGTGGAGCGCAGAACGGCGGAGCTTTACCGACTTTCAAACAGAGATCCCCTCACTGACTTACTTAACAGAAATGGTTTTTTAAAGCACTTAAATAAACTTATCGATACCACTCGCGCACTGGAAAACTCGCTAGCCGTTCTTTTTATTGATTTAGACGGTTTTAAACAGGTAAATGACAGCCTAGGTCACAAAATAGGTGATATCGTGCTAGCAGAAATTGCCAAACGGCTGCGTAACTATACCGAAGACAATCACTTAGGACGTTGGGGCGGTGACGAATTTGTTGCTGTCATTCCCTACGCCAACGTAGACACGGCAAAAGCCGTTGCACATGCCATGCGAAGCGGCGTTACCGTTCCTATTGTTGCAAACGACAATCAAATAACGCTAGATGCCACCATTGGTATTGCCATGTTCCCCGACCATGGAGATACCGCCTTAGCATTAATACAGCAAGCCGATCTCACTATGTATGACCAAAAGCGAAAGCACCGTGGGTCAATAGGCGTGTTTAGTGAAGCCTTGCACAAAGAGATAAAAATAGAGCAGCGTTTATGTGAGCGCCTTCGCTCTGCGATAGATAAAGGAGAGCTTGCGGTTCATTATCAGCCTATTATTGACGTTAGCACTAACGCGCTATCGTCGGTTGAGGCACTGTTACGGTGGACATGTGACAACGAGAAAATTCCTCCCACCGTTTTTATACCACTTGCTGAACGAAGCGGCTTGATGCCAGAGATTGGTGCGTGGGTATTGAACAGAGCACTTATCGACTTATCTCACTGGCAGCTTAATCAAGAGCTAGCAATATCGGTTAATGTATCGGTCGCACAGCTGCTCGACGACAGTTTTTTCAAATCACTAGACAATGTCCTCTTATCTACGAAAGTATCACCAGAGCGACTGCATTTAGAGGTAACTGAAAGTGTATTTGCCATCGATAAGAATGTCGTGAGCAGAAGAGTAAGCGACCTTGTTAAGCGCAATGTAAAGATATCTATTGACGATTTTGGTACTGGGTATTCTTCGTTAAGCCGACTTCAGTCGATACCATTTGACTTTATAAAAATAGATCGCTCTTTTGTACAGAATAGCTCTGAAGAGAGTGATACCATAATACGGGCTACACTTTTAATGGCAAAAGAGTTTGGCTGTAAAACTATAGCAGAGGGCATAGAAACCGACGAGCAAAGGCAGCACCTCGCTCGCCTCGGTACCGACTATTTGCAAGGTTTTTACTTCGCCAAACCTATGAATGCTCACGATTTTATTTCTTGGTATAACGAAAACTACTAACCACCATGGCGCAACTTTATTTTTACTACTCTGCGATGAACGCGGGGAAATCGACATCGCTTCTTCAATCAGCATACAACTATCGCGAACGCGGTATGCACTCTATCATATACACTGCAGCGCTAGACGACCGTTACGGTGTGGGAAAAGTCACCTCTCGAATTGGGCTTCAGGCCGACGCCAAGCTGTATTCGAAAGACGACGACCTGTTCACGTCAATTCGACTAGACTGTGAAAAGCGTAAACCGGATTGTGTGTTTATAGATGAAGCACAGTTTTTAACAAAGGCGCAAGTCAGGCAGCTCGTAGAAGCAGTCGATGAATTGGACGTTCCAGTACTTGCTTACGGCCTGAGAACTGACTTTTTAGGGGAAACCTTTGAAGGCAGCCATTACCTGCTTGCTTGGGCTGACAAACTGTTCGAATTGAAAACCGTTTGTCACTGCGGCCGAAAAGCTAACTTTGTAGTCAGGTTAGATGAAAATGGTAATGCAGTTAAAAATGGCGACCAAGTTCAAATTGGCGGTAATGACACGTACGAGTCTATGTGCAGAAAACATTTTAAAGCGCTAGTTTGGGATGAGTAAACATACATTTAAGTAAGCATACTTATTTTAAATCTTCTTTCGTAGGCTAATAACCTTTTAGCCTACGTCATCTAAATTTCTTTCAACTTAGCACCAATTGTTGATAGTCCCAAAAACGACGTAATAGGGCTGGTACTTTAACAAACCTTTCACAACACCCTATTTAGTTTTCTTATAAAAGCACGCGACACAGACCTGACTTAAAGCATTAAGGAACACTTGCGCCAAGTACAAACACCGACTACTGTTAAACTGCTGTAAATAACAAACTTTTGGTTAACACACTCAGCAAGGACACACACATGACGCACTCTGACACATTCAAACCAGCGTTAATTGCGCTTTCCATCACAGCAGCTTTGCATAGCGGCGCCGTAAGCGCACAAGAGACATCCGAAGATGCAGAGGTGGAAGTTATTCAAGTTTCCGGTATTCGAGGCTCGTTGATGCGAGCGCAGGCTGTAAAAATGGATAATGACTCGATAGTAGAGGCCATATCAGCCGAAGATATCGGTAAATTACCCGACTCATCTATTGCAGAATCACTTGCTCGCTTGCCAGGCTTATCCGGTGAACGTGTTGGCGGCAGAACGTCAGGTATTTCGGTTCGCGGATTCAAAGAAGATTTTACGGGTACCTCTCTTAATGGGCGAGAGCTAATCGGTATAGGTGATAATCGCGGCGTTGAATATGACCTTTATCCTGCCGAAATCATGACCGGCGCAACCATCTATAAAACGTCAGATGCATCGCTTATCGTCCAAGGTATTGGTGGTACTGTAGATTTGCAAACCGTGCGTCCATTAGCTGCACAAGAAACCCTTACCGTTACCGGCGTATACGAGCTTGGTGGTAATGATTCAGATAACCCTGAATTTGATAACAGTGGCAACCGCTTCGCTCTGTCTTTTGTTGAAAAGTTTGCCGATGACACCGTTGGCCTAGCCCTCGCCATAGCGTCGACAGAGTCACCCAGAAATGAAAGAAAATACGGCGTATGGGGTTACGGTGAAAACGATGACGGTCAAATACTTCCCTTTGGGCTCGACACCCAGGCCATAAGCCGCGTGCTTGAACGAGATACCATTTCAGCCATACTCCAATGGCGACCGACAGATAGATTAGATATCGTGTTTGATGCACTCGATATCGATTATTCAGACTCAGGTGTTATCCGCGGGTTTATCGACCCCTTTGCAGCGGCGAACGTAAGTGGTAGTGGCGTTAATAGCACAGGCACACAAATTAACGCCAACCCGGTTTTGCGTACTGACCCTGCGCAAAAAGACGGTGAACTTCAAACTTTTGGCTTGAATATTAGATATGATGTTAACGACGACTGGTCAGTTTCGCTTGATGTAGCCGATAGTGAATCAAGCAAACGAGATTTGCGCGGGGAATCTTATGCGGGTTTAGCACGCTCTGGCGCGCTTACCAACGACGAACTGGGTTCGCGCCAATTTCAAATGAGTGCCGATGGCATTTATTTTACTGATAGCAGTGGCCTTGATGCATTTTCAGATCCCGCACTATTGCAGTTAGCGGGGCCACAAGTATGGGGTGGCGGAATGGCAAATATTGCCGACCAGTTTGCCACCGATGTTTTACAGGCAAACGGTCAGCCTTACAGTTACTTCAACGCACAAGATGGCTTCTTAAATTTTGCTGACTTTGAAGAAGAGTTAACTACGGCACGCTTTGAAGCTGTAGGCTATGTTGACTGGGGTATCTTCAATACACTTACCGCGGGCGTTAACTACAGCGACCGAAGCAAAGCAAAAGATAATAAAGGCTTTTTTGCAACCGCGTCGTCTTACCCATTCTCCGAGGCCATTCCATCTCAATATCTATACAACGGTTTAGCCGACCTTACATGGGCAGGTATGGGGTACGTTGTCGCTTACGACGGCTTTGCCCCTTATAACGACGGCGAATACACCTTAAATGATGCGGGCCTTCTAGAGCCAGACCGATTAGGTGATAGCTACACCATTGACGAAGAAGTGACCACGCTTTACGCCCAGCTCGATTTCGAAACAGAGGTCCAGGGCTTCAATGTCAAAGGTAATGTGGGCGCCCAATATGTTCAAACAGACCAAAGTTCAACCGGCTTCATCGGTATCGTTGGCGACAACTTTGCGGTGTGTGACGACGATGGTAACCAAGTTGTTGATGCAGACTGCATCATTACTGACGGAGACGACTACTCTCACTTTTTACCAAGCCTTAACGTTAGCGTCGAGCTTAACGAAAATCGCTACTTGCGATTCGGTGCTTCAAAAACCATTAGCCGCGCCCGTATCGATCAGATGAAAGCGTCGGGCTTTGTGAAATTCGACCAAAATATTGAACTTATTGCCACACCTAATACTGAAGCGGCGGTAGAAGCGTATGGATCGCCTTGGTCTAAATTCTCAGGAAACCCAACTCTTCGCCCATTAGAGGCAAATAATTTCGATATATCGTTTGAAAACTATTTTGACGGCGAAGGCTATGTGTCCGTTGCGCTCTTCTATAAAGATTTAGTTAATTGGACCCGCGACGGCAACCAACTTATTGATTTTACGAACGATGTAACGAATGACGGCGCAAACTATTTCATTCCAGGCTTTCACGATAGGATTATTGACGTAGCGGGCAACTACGGCCCTGAGGATACGCCATACGAGGTAGGAGACTTAGTTACGCCTCCTGATCAAGGCTTTTACTCTTTCTTCGAAGATGGCCTTGAAGGTGAAATGAAAGGGATTGAGCTAACTGCCAATATTCCTTTGCGAATGCTCGCCGACGCATTAGATGGATTTGGCATTGCAGCATCTGCCACGATTTTAGACGCAGAACTTGAAGACGGCACCGCTATTCCAGGTCAATCTGACAATACTTACAGTATTACCGCGTATTACGAAATGAAGGGTTTTGAATTCAGGGTTGCAGCAACCGATCGTTCTGAATTTTTAACGTATCAGCGTGGCGGCTCTAATAAAATTGAAGCGGCTACCCGTGACGCCGTAACGCAGGTAGATGCGCAAATCAGCTATGACTTTGCTGACAGCGGCATGGCATACTTAGCAGGCTTAAGAGTCTCACTACAAGGGGTGAATCTTACCGACGAAAAAGAAGAAACCATTGATGGTAATGGAATCGTTACGTTGCGCCGAGAGTTTGGCCCTTCTTATATGCTCAATTTAAACTACGCATTTTATTAGGAGTTACAGAAATACGTGGTGCCGTTACTATGCCAAGACATAGTAGCGGCCCTCAACTATTGAGACAGTGATTCTCAATTTTTCTATTTTGAAGCGTCTATACTGACGCCACCAGCACCTAATCAACCTACCCCATTAAAAGCACGAGGCGATCGCTTTGAAGAGAAAACATCGCTACCTTCTTTAATCGCTGTGAACTAAAAGCAATCTGCAACATATATGACGCTAGAGACTTATACTGTTTCACCAGTTCTTAATTCAAACGGCAATGTAGTTTTAGCCTCGAGGTTTTCAAGCAGCGCTTTTGTTGCTTGAACGCCTTTTTCAGAGCTTGATTGGCACACAGTAGTAAGGCTTGGTCTAGCGCGCTCAGCTTCCTCTATACCATCGAAGCCAGTAATCTTAAGTTCTTGTGGCACTTTTATGCCCATTTCAAGCGCCATATGCAGGAGCTCTAAGGCAATAATGTCACTCATGCACAGCACTACATTAGGACGTGGTGAACTCATCAACACCTCTTTGGCTGCTTGTCTAGCAAAGTGGCGATCACTTTCCGGCAGATGCCAGATACGATCATTGCTCACGTTGACGTTTTTTTCTTCTGCGGCCTTTAAGTAACCATCTAGACGGCGGTGTGCAATCGAGCTTTCAACATCAATAAGCGGGCTATCGTAAATACGGCAAGTCGAAGGTGAATCAATGAGGCGCAGACCAAGAATGGCAATACTATCGCCTTCGTTTAGCGCGTGGTGCGCGACGCGATATGCAGCTTCTTCATTGTCGATATTAATTGATGGCTTTTTCTCTAAATCAAAATCCACTGTGACGACAGGCTTTGTTAACGCGGCTAACTCTTTTACCAAATTGGAATTGCGTGGCTGACCATAGCAGATAAAGCCATCAACAAAGTCTACAACATCAAGGATGCTGTCTGAGTCTCCGGCATATAAGAGTAAGTGTTTATTGCTCTCTTGTAGCGCAGAAGATACGCCTTTGATAAACGTACTCGCTACGGGGTCACTTACCATATAAGAAATACTGTCAGCGAGCACCAAAGCCACTATGTTTGACGTGCCTTTTCTAAGGATTTGCGCCGCTTTATTCGGCCCGCTGTATCCTATTTTTTGACACCGCGCTAATATTTCTTCGCGCTTTGCTTTCGATAATTGATCGGGGCGATTAAAAGCATTTGAGATTGTTGCTGTCGAGACGCCCAGCTGCTCGGCAACATCTTTAAGGGTCAGTTTTGTTTTATTCATTATTATTAGCTCTCTTAACGAACTTAATACCCTTACTTATAAAAAAAGGGTAGAAAGCATACGCTGCGACTACCCTTCACTATAACACTATCTTAAACGTTTAACTTACAATTTTTAACGTCCTAGTAGTAGGTTGTGTAACGAAATACTGTACAGCTTAATATTTAGAAAAAATCGCCATTAGCGCGTTCCAAAAATCTTATCACCAGCATCACCTAACCCCGGCAAAATGTAGCCTTTTTCGTTCAAGCGTTCGTCTACGGCTGCCGTGAAAATATCAACATCAGGGTGAGCATCAACAACCGCTTTAATTCCTTCGGGAGCAGCTACAAGAAAAAGCCCCATTATTTTGGTACACCCTTTTTTCTTAAGTAAGTCTATGGTCGCAATTAAGGTGCCACCTGTAGCAAGCATAGGGTCAACAATAAGCGCCGTACGTTCATCAATGTTTTTAACCACCTTGTCGAAGTAAGCCACCGGCTGAAGCGTTTCTTCATCGCGATAAAGCCCAACAACGCTGATTTTTGCATTGGGGATAAGCTCAAGTACACCTTCAAGCATACCTAGGCCGGCACGAAGAATGGGCACAACCGTAATTTTTTTACCTTTGATCTGCCGCACTTCCACATCGTCGCCAGACCAGCTTTTAATGGTTGCCCGTTCGGTAGGTAGTGTTCGCGTTGCTTCATAGGTAAGAAGGTTTCCTACTTCAGATGCGAGTTCGCGAAAGTCCTTACTACTAATATTACCATGTCGCATAAGCCCGAGTTTATGCGCAATGAGCGGGTGAGTTATTTCGTGAACGGCCATGTGAGACTCCTTTTAATCGATTTAGCTATATTTTACCCAAGGTATATTTTAGTTAAAGCGATTAGTCGTGAAAATATGTTTATTCAATGAAATACCTCACGCTCACTACCGCTACCCTACTTGTAGGGTAGCGCCATCAGGCATGGTTACCTCAATCTTCATATTACCGCCCACAGCAGCCAAATAGGCGGCCGCGCGCTGAAGAGAGACGTCTTGAATACGCTTTGATTCTAACTTGCTTACGCCCGATGCGGTTACCGACAACGCCATCGCTACGACTTCTTGTTTAACTCTATGCTGCTTTCTAATGTCACCTAATGTGATTTCTTTCATTGTTTCTTACCGAGAATTACGGGCATTAAAAAAGCCCAGATGGTGATACCTTCTGGGCTTTTGCAAAACGTTCTACCTGCTGTGCCCAGAAGCCAATACTGCCCCTGAACACCGATGGTCAGGTGCAATCAGTAATTAAAATTATAAAAATAAACCGTTGTAACGTTTTGCATAATAATTCTCTTTTCACGATGCGCTTGTCGGTCCGGCCCTATGCCGTGACTAAGCGTTTTAGGATGTCTATACGATATATCGGCGCTGAACTTGCCTATTTACCGCGTACATTTATCCTTAACCATAGCATGTCCATAAGCAATAGCAATGACTTTCCAAAAAGGAAAGTGCCTATATGCTTGTGTTATTGAACCTTTAGCATAAGAGCTAAATCCTTTACTTATCATCAAGATACTCGTCTTCCCTTACCTGTTTTACTCGCGCGAGAAAATCTGGGACTAATGCACTCCCCTCCTCGGGTGACCATGGGGCGAAGCCCTTATCATCGGTAACCTCATAGGGTCCCTGCTTAACTTCCATAAAGACAACAGGGCTATGGCAGGTGGTTGCATGCCACACGTTTGGCGGAATTTCCACGCCGCTGGTTTCACCATTCGCACATAAGCTAATTCTTTGCTCGCACCGCCCCTGCTCGTCGAAAAAAATAAGGTCGAGCTCACCATCGAGTACCATAAAAAATTCCCATTTATGCGGCTGAGTATGTCGGTGTGGCCTTACATATGAATCGGGCATCATCGCGATAAAGAGTCGCTGAACGGGATCTTGATAGTTATTGTGTACATTTAAATGAGCGCGACGACGGGAACTTCTGTCAGCCTGGGCTTTTAGGTTTTCAAACAGCGTTTTATCAAACCGCTTTATCCCCATTCGTTCAACAGCGCTTTGCTTTGAAGTAACGTCTTCATTATTGGCCAACACTTCCTCCCGAAAACTTGTAATAAGCGATAGGCGGGCTGCGAGCTTAGCTTCCCAGCCTTCTATAAAAACCTATCGCTTAAGTTACTGTTGCAATAGCAAAGTTACAAGCTTAGAGGCTAGCTATTTCGACCCATCCTCCTTGAATGAACTTCACCTTCTTATCTTGGTGGCAAAAGACAGGAATTTTCCAACCCGCTTGCTCACTTTTGTTAAGACGGCTGTCTGGCCACGTATAGGCGGCTTGCGAAGACAGTTTCACCCACTTAGAACTGCCATTTAAAGGCGCTCGGCCAAGCTGTTGCCAACCTTTACTCTGTATATTCACTTCTACTCCGCTCGGGCTGAAACGAATCATTGGCACGTCGTACTCATCAAGTACCACCATATGATGATCGCCACTGTAACTCACTCTAATTGCGCTTTCAGCGCCTGGAATAACCATGGCTGATAGGTCTGCTATCGGTGCAGAGTAGCGGTCAACCGTAACCAAAACCCGTTCATTAGGTGGCGCCAACGATTTGAAGTATCCAACAATATCACTACGCTCACCGTTTACCGCTAACGCAATCTTCCAATGATCCGAGTGTTCGTCAGTCTTTTCTAAGCGTTTGTCATACCAGCCGTAATAGTTTTTATCGCTCACTAATGTCCACTTAGACTCTAGCTTTCCGTCTGTTACCCATTCAGGCAAAGGTCTCGGACCTGCGGTTTGCACCTTAAACCACATGGGGTGATCCCAATTCGCATATACGCCAGCCTTGGTGATACGAATAAAGGGTTCATTATTATCCTCGAGCACTTCTACCTTTCCTTCACCCGTAAACTGCACGAGTATTTCGTTGCCTAAAGGCGAGCTTTGAACTTGGGATAAAATGGATGTGTCGTTTGTTATTTCCTTATCAATTACCGGAAGCCACTCTCCGGCAACAGCAGAAACGCCATGGGCAAAAGTATTAACCGATAAAACGCTAGCAACGCTTGTTAACGCGATAAAAGCAATAATACGTGTATACATATTAACCTCCCCTATTGGCACATTGCCGAAAGTTCACCCGTTACTGTGATGGCTTTAGAGGCTGACGGCACCAAGTTCCCCTCCTTGTCACGGGCATTAACAAACAACATATAATCACCCGGCGGCACTACCGCTTGTTGTGAAGGCATTTCAAGCACTATGCTGTTGGTGTTGTGGCGCACGATAGGTAATATAACGCTGCGCTGGTCACCGTCGATAAGGTGGGTAATGTTAGTTCTTCTTATTAACACCGCCGACTCTATCTTGGCGTTCATTGCCGCCGATGCTTCGTCACCGTTTTTTAACCCAATACGGAAGCGTTCGCCTACCGAAACCGTTTTGTTCTTTTTACCAATTGCGGGGCGATCGCCAAACATATAAGCAGGTTTGTAAATTTCAAAGGAAGGATCTCTACCGTCGTTCGGTGAGAAGCCTGGCAAGGTAACACTATACGCATACGCGGTATTAATCGGAGCATGCCCCCCAATTAACACGCTTCCGTCGGGAAGAAGCGCTGCAGAGTTGTGATACGTACGCGGCCTATTTTGTTCTGCGACCTGCTTAAAGGTTTCCGTTTCTGGGTCAAATATCTCAGCTTTTAGTATGGGCTTACCTGAACCAGGTAACACAACCTCATCTCTATCAGCACCGGATACAACAAGCACCTCTCCAGTCGGTAACAATACGCCCGTACCGTACCAACGTCCTTGCGTAAGGCTGCCTGTAGAACGTGAATCATAAAGCATTTTTTCGCCGTCAATCGTGACCGAGTCTATACGCGCTAAGTTAGTGCCTACATATAACCCTGGGCTAGTAGCAGCCACACCGGTCAACACTCCCCCCGCGGTAAGAAACTCGGCTTTACTGTACTTTCCTTCGCTGTCTGGCGTTAGCGGCAGCATCATTGAGAACGTAGAACCTCTAAAGCCAGCGCCCAATAGAGATTGTACATCGGCCAATCGATAGGGGTCGTCGATAATAGGTGCCAATGCATCAAACGGGTTAGCAATAAACTCTTCAGTGAGCCCCGTAAGTAAGCCATTAAGTGAGGTGTCTGATTGCGTATTGGTAACGTTTAGGAAACTTGCCAAGTCGCTTATACCCGCTTCATTAAGGGGGAGAGGTAGTCCAGCGAAGCCTAAATCTGCCCACGTCTTTGAAGAGGGATCATATGCCGCAACAATATTCCATAAGGCCTGGTCATAACTTTGGCCAAAAGGATTAAACGCTTGCCCGCCACCATTGTAAAACACGTGCCCGTTTGGCAATAGATGAAGCCTTGGGTATAGCGGTAGTGAACGCTCTGCTAGCGGCCCGTTGTCAGTCCATTCTCCGCACGAGGTATCGTAGGTTTCAGTCACCGTTACGTTTCTACCTGAAGTCTCAGGCCGCGTTAAATAAACGGGCTTCACGAGTTTAGTTACACCACTGGCTACCAATACATTGCCGTTAGCCAGAGACAAGGCGCTGGGATACCAACGTCCAAAGTTCATATCCCCAGTTTTGCGCCAGCTGTTATCTTCTGGATTAAAAATGCGGCTGTTTTTAAGGCCTTCTAATTCAGATAAACCAAATTAATTGGCTCTCCTAGTAAGCTGGTATTAACCCCAAGTTCATGGTAGTAATCTGTACCGCCCACTGCCATAAGTTCACCGTTAGGTAAGCCTACTAGGTCTGCGCAAAATAACGCACCATCGTTTAAAAGCGCAAGACTCCCTGCGGCAGGTTTACACTTCAGTACACCATCCTCGTTCTCCTCACATTTCCCATTATCAGGGTAATTGTTTATCGGGTTGGTTATATTGGTGTTGTTTTGGTCGGGAAATTCGCCCGATACGAGTGGCTCTTCAAACGGGTCCGTAAAAACCCCTTTTTGTTTGCAGACTTCAATGTTTGAGCATTCGGGCGTCACAATGGGTACTTTGCCCTTGTTGCGATCGGCAATGGCAAATTGTGAGGCGATACTTAAAGAGAGTAAGGTGAGTGTAGGTAAAAATAACGGACGTTTTTGCATGATGGCATCCTATTCTTGTTGAGTGTACGCACTGCTAACTTAAGGGTGGCGCCCTCAAAATGTTAACAGCACGTTAACAACACGTATAAGAAAGATGCTTAGATGCAAAAATTAAAAGTTTTTTTATTTTTTATTTTTTACGCATTCTGCGGCTTTGTTCTTGGCGCTTTTCCTCGCGCTTTTCTTTTCTATCTTTTTTGTCAGGCGTTAGAGAGCCAGTTTTGAACTTCTCTTTTCTTTTTGCTTTTGCCTCGGCTTTTTTAGCGGCAGCCTTAGCCATTTCTTCTTTTTCATAAACTAGCATTTCTGGCGTTTCTAAGGTGACCCGACCAAGCTTACCAGACTGCAACTCCTTAAGGAGGATCTCACAGATTTTATGTAAATTAACCCGTCCCCCCGAAGCGATAGCACCACGCGTTTTTGCCGCTGCTTCTAAAAACTCAATTTCAGTTGAAGGAAGCTCGTCTAGCTTGAAACGCTCTTTCATTACTTCTGGGTAGGCTTTAATTAAATAGTCGGCAGCAAAAAAGCCCACATCGTCATATTCCATAGCAGTATTTTTTACCGCGCCAGATGAAGCTAATCGATATATAGAGTTCGGGTTTTCTAGTTTAGGCCACAGTACCCCAGGGGTATCGAATAAAATAATGCCGCTGCCTAAATTGATGCGTTGCTGACTTTTCGTTACGGCGGGTTCATTACCTGTTTTCGCAATTATTCGATCTGCAAGGATATTAATCAGCGTGGACTTTCCTACGTTAGGAATACCCGTGATCATTGCTTTTATCGCTTTCGGCTGGCCTTCTTTATAGGAACAAATACTGCGAATCAACTGCATGAGTTGCTTGCTATTACCCGGGTTGTCACTCGATGTAGTTATGGTTTTAACCCCCCGCTCTTTTTCGAGGCTTTCTTGCCATAGGGCGGTTAATTCCGGGTCTGCCAAGTCGTATTTATTAAGAATTTTGATACACGGCTTGTCGCCCCGAATTTTGGCAATCTCGGGGTTTTCGCTCGAATAAGGAATTCGCGCATCTAATACTTCAATAAGAATATCAACTTGATTAAGTGACTCTTTTATTTCTTTAAGGGCTTTGTGCATGTGCCCAGGGAACCATTGTAATGCCATGGTTAATTCCTATCGTAAACGTGTAGTAGGCGCTGAACTTAGCGCCTTAGCTCGTAAGCGCAAATATTAACGGCGCTGGCCAAGTTTAATGAGTCAATGTTACCACTTCCGGAAATGGTAAAGGCTGTTGCGTTTAATTGCCTTAATGATTCACTGGGTACACCTCGCGCTTCATTGCCAAACAGGTAGCACTGAAAGTCTTTAAAACCTTTTGTTTTGATATTAGCCCCGTTCATGTCTAAAAAAGCAAAGCGCTCAAAGCGTTCGCTTAGCGTATCTAACGGAACGTTAAGCTCCATATTTACATGAAAGATAGCGCCCATGCTGGACCGCACCACTTTAGAATTAAAGGGATCTACGCTATTGGGACTAAGCAATAACGTGAAGTTATCAAACCAAGCTAGGGTTCTTAAAATAGTGCCTAAGTTACCTGGGTCTTGCACTTCATAAAGATAAATATACTTGCTCTGTGAAGACTTCGCTTGTTCGCTGATAGCAGTTTTAAAATCTGAAGTGCTTGTTGTGGTTTTAGGCAACGGTACCCGAGCAATGATTCCTTGAGGCGATGTTGTGTCGCTGAGTTGCTGCATTTGCTGAGAAGATACGATCTGTACCTTAATATTAGCACGGGAAATATCGCTATTTTGGCTTATCCAAGACTCATATTCAGTCGTCGCGTAAAGCGTAATGTCGTTAAAAAAGCCGTGGTCGTCATCACTCACTTTAAGCAACTCCAAAACTAAGTGCTCCCCCTCCACCAAATAGAAGCCAAACTGGTTTCTATATTTCTTCTGATGAAGCTTCTTCACATCACTTAGTTTCATTATCACAACCCTTTTCTTAACTTTCGGCGCAAGTGTAAGGTATGCAGCGAAAAACGCAAAGCAGCAAGTCGTTTTAGTAACGTAAAAAGGGACAGGCTTTTGACTAGATATAGGAAAAAATAATTACTTCGCTTGCTCTGGTTAAAATTAGTTATCCCCATAATGAGCAACAAAGCACTATCATAATAAATATCAATTACCTACAATCACTGCTAGAAAGTTGCACCGAATGTAGTGTGACGTACATTGAAGTTTTGACTTCCCCTACTTAGAAAGTAACAGGACATACCATGGCGTTTAATTTAGCGATTAATAACGATATTGCAGTCATTACGTTTGATGACGGAAAAGTTAATGCAGTTGGCTTTACCCTTATTGAGCAATTCAACAATGCCCTTGATGAAGCAGAAAAAAACGCGAAAGCCGTTGTACTGCATGGCGGAGAAGGCAAGTTCTGCGGCGGGTTCGACTTATCAGTTATGAAGTCTGGGGACAAAGATAAACAACACGAGCTTGTATCGAAAGGGGCTGATTTAATTGTACGCCTTTATAGCTTTCCGCTACCGGTTATTGTTGCTGCAGAAGGCCACAGTATCGCAATGGGCGCTATTATGCTTATGGCGTCAGACTTGCGCATAGGTAAAGATGCGGATACCAAATACGGCCTCAACGAGACGGCTATCGGTATGGTACTACCGCCTTTTGGTATGGAACTCGCCAAAGCAAGGCTTGCTAACACGAGCCAAACCGAAGCGCTACTTTTCTCTCGTATTTATCAAGGTAGCGAAGCGGTGAAAGCGGGCTTTTTAGATGCAGCCGTACCACAAGAGAAAGTGTTAGCAACAGCTATGGGATACGCGGAACAACTTAAAATGCTGCCTTCCCAAGCATTCGCAGCATCTAAACTTCAGCTGCGAAAAGAAACCTTAGAAAAGATGAAAGGCTAACGTAAGAAGCAACTACGGATTAAATAGAAGGCCATTAAATAGCAAGGTGAGCATAGGCCCCCAGCATTCGAAATGCGCGTTAACGTTGATAATGTTAACGCGCATCTGACTATCTTACCTCGTGCTATCTAATAGGGCCTGAACGGCGCTCAATTTCTTCTTTAAGTGTATTCCTGAAGCCTAGTTCAAAGCTCAGCTCCGCTAATACAAACAATGGCCCAATGGCTAACCCCATAATGTCATCGACAAAAGCAGGCTTTTTGCCTTCGTAATGATGACCGATAAACTGTAATATCCAGCCCACTACAAATATGCTCAATGAGATAGCCAGCCATGTACCTACGCCATACTGTGCAATAGGCTGAGCAAAATAGACCATGGCGCCAGTGATAAGCGCCATTGTAACGCCAAGCTTTACATCTAATTTAATGTAAAACGCATTACCGATAAGCCAAACAAACAGTGCCGGGCTCGCGTTAATCGTACCAATTAGCGGAAGGTGTACCGCAATGGCTGGCTTGCTCAGTAAGCAAAACACTGAAAAAACAATAAGCGGTATACCAATATAATGGGTATATATATTTCGTTGGTCTCTGTGGTACTTTGCGTATTCACTTAAATGTTGTTCTAAATTTTTCATACTGTATCTACGACAAGTTATCTTGAAATACCAGTTTACTCTGTACGTTAACGAACGAACTGTCGTCTTCACGACAGTAGTAACGCAAAGGTGAACTTAGTCATACTATTTCACTCATAGTGCTATTAACAAAAGATGATTGGGAGTATTTATGACCTACAGGACGTATCTTGGGGCGTTAACTGGCGCCGCACTTTTCTCTTTAGCAGCCTGCAGCACGTCACCCGATATTGATGGTTCACCTTCATCAGATTTAGGTGCGCAATCAACCCCGAGTGAGCTAACGACCTTTACCGATAGTCACTGGCAAGTGGAAAGCATTAAACAAGGCGGTATTATTAATTACAGCAATATTACTATGAACATCAGTAACAACCGTATAAGCGGTAGCACAGGATGTAACCGATACACGGGTACCATCAATGTAGAAAGTGAAAGCGACGAGCGATTTACTTTAACCACTGACAATATCGCACTAAGCAGAAAGATGTGCGCCCCAGCATTAATGAAACAAGAGCAGCAATTTATTGATGCACTTACAGAGACCGCTTTTTACGCTATCGATAAAAATACATTACTTACCCTATTTAACAGCAATAAAGTAGAAACGGTCAAAGCCATTATCACCTCGGGGTCACTGTCCTCTATGCAGCCGACACCTAATGGACCGCAAGCGACCAACCTCCAGCAACGCCCCGTAAGTGAAAAACAGGATCGAGTTAACACGCCACAGCCCAGTGCAAAGGTTTATGACTGCGAAACCCCCAGCGCGAATACTACCTCACTGAAAGTTAACAGCTTAGGTCCAGACACTCTGGCATTAACACTTAACAATACACATCATATTGTGCAGCTTTCGCGCGCGGCATCTGGCGCGAAATATACGAATAACAAAAACGTCGTTTTTTGGAATAAAGGCGATGAAGCGACACTCTCGGTCAATTCAGGTAACTATTACTGCAGCCTAATTAAGTAGACGTACACGCTACGTAATCGGCAATTTGCCCTAAGGCGAGTGAGCGTATCCATTCTTACTCGCCTTCTCCCTTCCTTCGAACTTGAACAACGCTTTTTTTGCGTTATGACTTGAAGCTGTTTTATTCCGTGTTCCTTCAAGCATATACCCTAACTATCACAGCGCTCGCGTAACATAATTAGTTTCAGCTAAACATTTTCCTTTAGGTCATGAGCCTAAATACCCACTCAGTGATAAAAAATGCCGACACTAGACACTTTTTAATGTTTGCGATTTTTTACTTATGTAGCAGTTATTTAGTTGATTAACACTCACTTAAAATGAATGTATTCCCCCCCTCCTTCACTAAGACAAAGTTGAAATAATAGTTAGAGCACTATACAATTTATTTTTATTGAACGACCAATTAAAATAAAATCACTGTTAAGAACGAAGCGTTTCAGCGCTTAAAATAGACGGTTCGAGGCACAGCAGGCTTGGAAAGTAACGGTGATTTTAATGAAGCGTGAAGCACTTGATATAAACGTTATCTCTTGAGAAAGAGAAAAATAGTTTCAACACTATTCATCGTATTGAAACTATAGTTATGTATTTATTTGCACATTTTTAGCTTCAACAATTTGGCGAGAATCTTCAGCACCTTTTTAACGTAGGAGTTTATGCATGTCATTACCGACTTATCAGAATTTTATTCACGGCAAGCCGATGGCAAACAAAAGCAAAGAAGCCTTTGCAGTAACCAACCCCGCAACCGGTGAAGTAATTTACCACGTAGAAGTGGCTGATGAGTTCATTCAACAAGAAGCAATAAAAAGCGCAAAAGAAGGCTTTGCGGTTTGGTCTGCAATGATGCCAATTGAAAGAACCCGCATTTTAAATAAAGCGGTGGCGCTGCTTCGAGAACGTAATGACGAACTAGCAAAATTTGAAGTGCTTGATACGGGTAAGCCGATTCAAGAAGCTGACTGCGTAGATATTGAAACCGGTGCTGATGTTATTGAATATTACGCAGGTCTTGCCCCTACTCAACTGGGTACGCAGCAGCCTGTTGGCGGTGATTTTTTCTATACCCGTAAAGAGGCGCTTGGCGTTTGTGCAGGTATTGGCGCGTGGAATTACCCTATTCAGATCGCATGCTGGAAATCAGGCCCTGCACTTGCTGCCGGTAATGCGTTTATCTTCAAACCTTCTGAAGAAACGCCGATGGGCGCACTTAAACTTGCCGAGATCTTTATCGAAGCCGGCGTACCTGCTGGTGTATTTAATGTGGTTCAAGGTGCCGCTGAAGTGGGCCAATGGCTTACAAGTAGCGCTGACATTGAGAAGGTGTCATTTACCGGTGAAGTGGGTACCGGCAAAAAGGTAATGCAAAGCGCAGCTGCGTCTAACCTTAAAGACGTCACTATGGAACTTGGCGGTAAATCACCGCTCGTCGTATTTGAAGATGCGGATGTTAGTCAAGCAGTAAGCGCGGCAATGCTTGGTAATTTCTATACCCAAGGTGAAATCTGCACAAACTGTACACGCGTTTTTGTACAGCGTTCTGTCTATCAAGCCTTTATCGACGAGCTAAAAACCCGCACGGAAAATAACATTGTAATGGGCGATCCGCTCGACCCTAACGTAAACCTAGGCGCTCTTATTTCTAAAAAGCACCAAGAGCTTGTACTTGGCTACATTGCTAAAGGTAAAGAAGAAGGTGCTACCCTTCTAACGGGTGGCAACGCAGCCTCTCCTGCGTCAGCTCTGAACGGTTTCTTTGTTGAACCCACTATTTTCACAGACTGCACCGACGATATGACTATCGTGAAAGAAGAAATCTTTGGCCCGGTAATGAGCGTGCTAGTTTTTGATGACGAAGATGAAGTTATTGCCCGAGCTAACGACACTGAGTTAGGTCTAGCGGCTGGTGTATTCAGTAAAGACATTCAGCGCGCGCACCGCGTTATTCACCAGCTTGAAGCTGGTATCTGCTGGATTAATGCTTATGGAAACTCACCCGCGGAAATGCCTGTAGGCGGTTATAAGCAGTCAGGTATTGGCCGCGAGAACGGGGTCGAAACGCTTAATAGCTACACGCAAACCAAGTCGGTTTACGTTGGCATGAGCGAAATAGAGAGCCCGTTTTAAGGCGCGTCCTAAGGAGTGAATATGCAAACGTTTGATTACATTATTGTAGGTGCAGGTTCTGCCGGCTGTGTATTAGCGAACCGCCTGTCGGAAAACCCTAAACACAAGGTGCTGCTGCTTGAAACCGGTGGCTCTGATAAAAGCATTTTTATCAAAATGCCAACAGCGCTGTCTATTCCTATGAATACCGACAAGTACGCGTGGCAGTTTAATACCGAGAAAGAACCTTATCTAAACAATCGCGAAATGCACTGTCCTCGCGGAAAGGTATTAGGTGGCTCTTCTTCTATCAATGGCATGGTGTATGTGCGCGGACATGCAAAAGACTTTGATGAATGGGAAGCCCACGGCGCAGAAGGCTGGAATTACCAAGCCTGTCTCCCGTATTTTCAAAAAGCTGAAACCTGGTACAAAGGCAATGATGCTTACCGTGGCGGCAATGGCGAACTTGGCGTCAATAACGGTAATGAAATGAAGAACCCGCTTTACACGGCCTTCATTAAAGCCGGCAAACAAGCGGGCTATGACATTACAAGCGACTACAACGCCAAGCAACAAGAGGGATTTGGCCCTATGCATATGACCGTTAAAGATGGCGTGCGCAGTTCTGCGAGTCGCGAGTACCTAGACCCTGTTAAACACCGTAAGAATTTGACCATCGTAACTGGCGCACTGGTAACTAAAGTTGTGCTAGAAGACAAAGTGGCTAAAGGCGTTGAGTATGTGGTTAACGGTAAAACCGAAACGGCACGTACGTCTAACGAAGTTATTTTAAGCGCGGGCTCAATTGGCTCACCACATATCCTTCAATTGTCAGGTGTTGGTGATAGCGAAGCCTTAGCCAAAGCGGGAATTGACGTAAAGCATCACCTGCCGGGCGTGGGTCAGAATTTGCAAGATCACTTGGAGTTTTACTTCCAATATAAATGCAAACAACCGATTACGCTAAACCGCAAACTAGGTCTTATTTCAAAGGGCCTTATTGGTGCCCGTTGGTTGCTAAACCGCTCTGGTTTAGGAGCAACAAATCATTTCGAATCGTGCGCTTTTATCCGCTCTAAGGCCGATGTGGAATGGCCTGACATTCAATACCACTTCTTGCCTGCGGCCATTCGCTATGACGGAAAGTCAGCGTTTGACGGCGATGGCTTCCAAGTTCACGTAGGGCATAACAAGCCTAAAAGTCGAGGCAGCGTCACTATTCAGTCAGCCGACCCAACGGTGCCGCCTAAGATTTTGTTCAACTACCTACAGCACCAAGATGATATTGAAGGGTTTAGAGCATGCGTAAGACTTACAAGAGAAATTATCGCTCAGTCAGCATTCGACGACTTCAGAGACGGCGAAATACAGCCTGGCGAACACATTCAGACGGATGAAGAAATAGACGCCTTTGTACGTGAAGCTGTTGAAAGCGCCTACCACCCATCGTGTTCTTGCAAAATGGGCGAAGACGACATGGCGGTCGTGAACTCACAAACGAAAGTTCACGGCATTAAAGGCCTGCGGGTGGTCGATTCATCTATTTTCCCAACTATTCCAAACGGCAACTTGAATGCGCCAACCATTATGGTGGCAGAAAAAGCTGCGGATATGATTTTGGGTAAGCCGGCGCTGCCATCACAGGACGTACCTGTGTCTATTCACCCGAATTGGCAAACCGAACAGCGCTAATTATTTCATTCTATTTTGCACCAATGCGCTTGTAGTTACTTCAAGCGCATCATCCACAGTGCCTATATGTCGCCTTTATATGGCTGATGCATAGCTGGGTGGGCTGTTTAATAACTAAAAAAGGAAAAAACATGTTACATTTTTATCAATACTGGGAGGGTGATAATGACAGTATGGCTTAGTGCAGGCATTATTTTTACCCTACTTTCTGTCGCGTACATTTTGTTTAAATGGGGCAACATGAAAGTGGTTGGCGTAACGCCAGTTAGAACCTTTACCTTTATTGCTATTCTTTTCACCTCAGGTTTAGACGTGGGCCTTATCATGTTCCCGCTAACCGAATTTGCAGGTTATGCTGACATAAGCGCAAGTCCTGAATATGCATTCACCAACCCACTCGCTATCGAGTTCGGCTTTTGGGGTTTCTTAATTTGGGGGTTCTACTTTCTTACTTGCTTTTATTTCTGCGTAATCGAACCCAAGGTTAAATTCTTTGAAAACCCTGTTGTTAAGCTAGTTAACAACGTTGTGATCATTGGCACCTGTGCTTTCACGGCATTTTTGTTGCTCTCGAACCTACCTTGGTATCTGCCCTCTGTCGGTGACGGTGAATCTATCGTACCCGCCTTTTACCTGATTGTTTTCGCGGCCATTGCGTTTGCGGTTTACTCAAGTACAAGCATTAAGTATGTACGTATTTTAAGCCTAACCACAACGTGGGTGTTTATTGCCTTAATTGTTGGCATGTGGGCCGGCGCATTCATATTTGGCGAAAGCAAAATGATGGCGTATTTCACCAATCTAGGTCTTATTGGTGGCTACTTTGCTAACATTGATAACTTTGTATTGCCTATCAATGAATATCATGCATTTTATCTGTTCTGGTGGTTTAGTTGGAGCATAATGATCGGCCAATTTACATCTCGATTTGTAGGCGGCCTTAGAACCTATCAAGTGTTACTGGCAATGATGGTCATTCCGTCTATTCCTATCGCAGCTTGGTTCTCTGTGCTTTACCATTATCACAGCGCAGGGATCCCAACGGAAGGTATCACTAATTTAGCGATGGTTTTTGTCGGCGTTGTGTTTGTAATCAACTCTCTTGATTCATTAATAAGGCTTTACACAGATAACCTCAACATATCGGTTGAACGTATAGGCAAGACCAATTACATCGCCTTGAATATCGTTGCACTGTCGCTGCTAACGTTATTATTCAAATTAGATTTCTTGCAAATCCAGTGGGTTGGCGCGCTAGTTATTGCCATATTCTTTAGCTGCTTTGCTTTCATTCTAAGTCAGAAGTTTAAATCGGTAACGGCGATTAAAACCTCGCCGAAAGAAAACAAAATCGACTTTACGAAAATAGAAAATCTTAACTAATTAACGCATTTTATCGCTTCCCACTTTTTGTTCCCATTGGCTCAGTAATGAGCCAACGGGGCAAGTCTTGCCTATCGCAAGACATCTAAAGGGTGTTAATTGAGAAGCGAATACAAACAATGATAAAAACAGGTGTTTAACAATGAAAAAACCGTATGCGTCTTTAACATCTTCTAGTGTATTCACTGCTGCTATTGCGGCAACACTTTATTCATCAGCATCTTTCGCAGATTGGAGCGCGAACATCTCAGCGGTTTCTGACTATACCTTTAACGGAGTCAGCCAGACCCAAAATGATCCAGCGCTACAGGGCGGCGTTGATAAAGCATTCGAAAACGGAAGCTACGCTGGCACGTGGGCATCTAACGTAGATTTTGGTGGCGACACCAACCTTGAATGGGACTTTTACGTAGGTAGCTATCAAATGGTTACCGACACCGTTAGCATCGACTACGGTATTGCCTACTACTCGTATCACGGTGGTGACAATTCAAGCGACGGTAACTACCCGGAAGTTTATACTAAATTTGGTTACGCTAACGATTACGGAAGTTCAGAGCTTAACTTTTGGTACACATGGGACTACTTTGGCACTGGCGCTAAACACGCTATCGCAATGGTTGCCCATACCTTCGAACTCGCCCCGAACCACTATTTACGCGCAAGTTTCGACGTGTCGAACTCGCTAGACAGCGACAAGTGGATTTGGCAAGACGATGAAACCTCGTTTTATCATTACCGCTTAGCTTATCAAACGAGCTACGAAGGGTTTGATTTCGAAATCGC
This sequence comes from Alteromonas sp. G5_S2_22_S1, assembly GCF_054968525.1. Taxonomy (NCBI): domain Bacteria; kingdom Pseudomonadati; phylum Pseudomonadota; class Gammaproteobacteria; order Alteromonadales; family Alteromonadaceae; genus Alteromonas; species Alteromonas sp. G5_S2_22_S1. The sequence continues at coordinate 171,937 of NZ_JBQKUJ010000006.1, forward strand.
GGCTGAAAATACTAACTTAGATTACGATACTGCTGATGAGCGTATTGTATTTGGTGTATCTAAAACGTTTAGCTTCTAAAGCCTGCTTTTAAGCACTATTTTCTAATATAGAAAACAAGGGCTAAGCATAAAGTTAACGCGTGCGCATGCCGTTATTAATGCGCACGCTTTTTATGGCTTTTCTTGTTGAATTTTGCCGCTAAATAGTCGTTAAAACGACCACGCGATAAAGCGACTTACCTTACTCCCCTGCCCCATATCAATGACTTCACATTCACGTGCGCCGTAGTAATTAATGCTCGTTTTAAGTGGCTTTAAATGCGCGCTTTTCGATACCAAGCAGGTAAACCATTCAACATTGTCTTTTACGTTAACACTTTCTTTAATCATGCGTTGAATAAACGCAAGCTCGCCGCCTTCACACCACAGTTCGTTCGCTTGACCCGCAAAGTTTAGGTTGGCCTGTTTCGCGACATTTTCTGTAACCTTGTTATGCCCTTTTGATTTCGCGCTATGAGCGAACCCCTTTGGTGATTTTGCCGGTAGTTTGCCACCACGCTTGTGCTTATTACGGGCTAAATTTGATGTTTTTCGATGAGTGCCGAGTAACGCATCTTCTGCAGACTTATGAAAAGGTGGGTTACACATAGTAAAAGTGAAATGCTCGTTATCCTTAATAATACCCTCAAAAATATGTGCACTATCGGCTTGTTTTCGCACGCTAAATTTATTGGTTAGCCTTTTATTTTTGCTCGCTATTCGCGTAGCACTTTTAACCGCTTGGCCGTCTACATCACTGCCCACAAATTCCCAGTCATACGAGGCCACTCCAATAATGGGGTAAATTGCATTGGCACCCACGCCCACGTCTAGACCGCGAACAGCGAGACCCCGAACAGCGTCTCGCTTTTCATCAGATTGATATAATAAATCGGCAATGCCGTGAATATAGTCGGCTCTACCTGGAACAGGCGGACACAAATATCCTTCCGGCATGTCCCAATATTCAAGCTTATAGTAGTGGAAAAGCAGCGCAGCGTTGAGCGCTTTTACCGCGTTGGGATTGGTAAAATCGATACTCGTTTTGCCACTTTTTGCGCGCACTAAGAAAGGTTTAAGTGCGGGATACGACTGGCACAGCGCATCCATGGGATAGCCGTTCTTGTGAAGATTTCTTGGGTGCATGAAGCGCTACTTTTTATTGGAAATTAGAAATTGAGACTGCACGTTATCATCGAGCAACTGGGCGCCACTGCCCCGGGCTGCCACTTTATCGTCGTTATTGTATAGCCTGCAGCGTTCTAATGACAAACACCCACAGCCAATACACCCCTCTAACGACGTTTTCAAACTAGTCAGCGCCGCTATTTTTGCTTCAAGAGGTTAAGGTAGTTTCATCAAGATAGCCACTCAATTGATTTATATATACAAAGCATAATTTACGTGTTAACGATATAAATAATAGACAGAAAATAGAAAAGTTATGAAAAAAATCAACGGAATGCATATGAACAAAGTTATATTTATTCTACTCACCCTCTTCAGTTTCAGTGCACTAGCTAACTCAGTTCTCTCAATGAAAGAACGTAGCGCATTAATTGACACTATTCTTGAGCAACGTTTCAGTGATGTACTCCCTGAAATTATGGAGCGTGAAGGCATCGACATGTGGGTGCTGATGTCACGAGAGTACAATGAAGATCCTGTTTTAAAGACCATGCTGCCCTCTACATGGCTAGCTGCTAGGCGCCATACCATGTTAGTCATTTATAATCCTGGGGATGGTCGCCCCCTTGAAAAGTTAGCAGTAGCGCGATACGCCGTAGGTTCACTATTTGAAAAGGCGTGGGACAAAGAAGCCCAACCTGATCAATGGCAAGCGTTGAAGCACATTATAGAATCGCGAAACCCAACGAAAATTGCCATCAATACTTCCGATGCTTTTGCCCTTGCAGACGGTATGACATCAACCGAATACAATAGGTTTATGGCCACACTATCTGATCAATTCAAACGTCGAGTGGTAAGCGGTGAAATGCTTGCTATTGGTTGGCTAGAGACGCGTAGTGAGTTAGAGATGAAGCACTACCCTGCTCTTGCGCAAATTGGCCATTCGCTTATCGCCACGGCATTTTCTAATGAAGTCATTACCCCTAATGTCACTACAACCGATGACGTGGTTTGGTGGCTTCGCGATCAAACTCGCGCACTAGGCTTAACCAACTGGTTCCACCCTACTGTTTCTATCCAACGTAAAGACAGCGAAGTTTTTGATCAAATCAGTGCGTTTAGTAAGCGCCCTGGCGAAAATATTATTCGACCTGGTGATTTAATTCACGTTGATTTTGGCATTACTTACCTTCGGCTTAACACTGATCAACAACAGCATGCTTACGTGCTAAAGCCCGGAGAAAAAGACGCACCAGCGTCACTCAAAAATGCGCTCAAAGCCGGTAACCAGTTGCAAGACATACTAACCAGTAATTTTAAAGTAGGAAGAACAGGTAACACTATTTTAAATATGTCGCGACAGCAGGCTATAGAACAGGGTATCACGCCCGCTATTTACACTCACCCGCTTGGTTTTCATGGGCATGCAGCTGGCCCAACTATAGGAATGTGGGATGCACAAGAAGGAGTGCCTATTAAAGGTGATTACCCAATGTTTGCACAAACGGCGTACTCTATAGAACTTAATGCAGCGAGTTTTATTGAGAAGTGGAACAAAAAGATAAGAATTATGCTGGAAGAAGATGCGTTTTTTGACGGTAAGTCAGTGACGTATTTAGATAATAGGCAGACTGAGTTTCACTTAATTCATTCGGGAGAAGCGCAATAACTATACGTGAGGCGTTGAGTTTATTTTGAAATATAAGCGCTAACGTGTGGCAAGAATAGCCAGTAAGGGAAAAGAGACTGAGAGATAAAATTTGTAAAGTGTCAGGCCTTTCGCCTTTTAAGCGAAAGGCCATGAAACTGTACATAGAATTAGCAGTAGGTTGCTACCCTTTTCGCAGGCTTATTCAGCAGCAGTGCGAACAACCACGTTTTCCGTTTTGTATTCACGAACAAAGTCAGAAATTGCTTTGTGGTTACAGATAATGTTTTCACCTTCTAAATCAAACTTTGCTAGTGCCGCTTCTTTACCTACAGACAGCGCTTCTAAACATGCTTGCGAAGCTACATCTTTGTTTTTAGCAACAAGAGCAACAGTTTTAGCGTTGTCAGAGGCTTTGTTGTTTTTGTACATGTAAGCGAACGTGCGAAGTGACTCGCCGTTACAGCGAACTGATGCACTAAACTCTTCCGCATTAAAACCTTTTGAGCGAATAAGGCGCAATGCAGGACCAAAACCATCTTTAGCTGCAGTCAAACACGCTTGTGTTTCAATATTATCGTTAATTGGCTTAAGTGCGATGTCTTTTGCGAAAGACTGAGTTGCAGCAACAGATAGCGTTAAAGCAATAGCGAAAGTAGACAGTTTCATTTTTTGAAATCCTATTTTGTAACTAAATTAGATATCACCTAAGTGATGTGTACATTATGAACAATACTTTCAAAAAATAAAGCAATATTCGTAATTAAATTACAGAAAAAGCAAAATAAACAGACAGATCACGCCAAAACTGAAAGTTATTTACAAAAAATAACAAGTTTTGTATAAACATTTACATATAAGTCTTTTTCGTTACAGCTTTTGGCTATTTATAAGTTGGGTATAATGCTGGCAGATGCGGTTAAGCGGTAGATACAAAAACGCGCTGGCAACAGGGCTCAGCGCGTCTGAAACTAAAAATCTATTGGAAGACTCTTTGAGCAATAACGCAGAGTCTTGTTCACAGAACTATAAAATCAAATCATGCATCCAATTGATTGAAGGTAGTTGCTGCTCAGGTTGGTAAAACAGTCTATTTAGCCTACCCAGTAAATTTACCGACCGACTTGGATCGTGCGCTTTCATTCTGTGTGCACTTTCAGTACGCATAAATTCCCAAGGCTGTAAATTTAAATCATCAACCTCTTGCTGTTCTACACCAAGAGACTTCAGGGTAGAGAGGATACGCTCAGTCTTACTCTCTGCGATGGGAATAATCTGGTTACCGTACAGCTCGTCTAATGGCGCATTAACCGCTTCTAACGTATGATTGATTGCAGACCACACATCGTCGTGATCAAACGCCCATCCACGCGGTGCGTAGTAACCTTCTATTTCCCACTCAAATTCCGCGTTACTTACTGCAATAGAGCTTTCTGCTTCGGGCGAATAGGCTAAATCCGGCTTAGCCCCAATATTGTATGCATCAACACTCATAGCAACACAAACAATAAGATCACCGCAATATTGAGGGTTGGTATACAGGGCTTCAAACGCAGCCCGTTTAACGCCCATCCAACCGTGAACTTTAGAGGGCTGCTCTACAAAGTGACGTACGTCATCTGGCAGGTCTTCACCGTAAAGATCGATGAGTAAAGGCAACGGGTTTTGATCCGGTGCTTCATCTGGCATCCATACTTCGTATTCTTGACGGTTATCGGCCTTTCCTCGGCTTTTTATGCCATAAGATAAATTTACGGGTCTACAGATACTGCGATCTTCATCTACTTTGTGAAAATATTCAGAGCGCATACGCTTAATAAATGGGGCATCTAGACCCGCAAGCGCGGCTGTCGGATACCGATAACCAATTTCGCTGTGCTCAACCATATGTAAAGTGGGAATAGCTTGCGTCAGTTTTCTTTTCAAACCCGACAATGTATTCACTTTTGGTAGAACGATACTGCGCTCTGGCTCTATGGTTAACCTGCTGCCATCTTCAGTAATAAACTTTGGCGTTTTGTGAAACTCATAACCGTTAAACCCCATTGTTTTTACCGCTGCATTTCTATATTGCGATAGTTCACTAAAAAGCGCGGTGTGATTGCGAATATGTTTAAATAACGGTCTTGATGCGGTCATATTTACTTCCAGTTCGGCTACTTCTATTTTAATTCAGGGGTCTATTGACCTAATTCTTTGATAAAAAGCGATGCCATATTTCTGCGCCTACATCGTCATAGTGTTTTACCAAATCTCGATAGCGCTTACGCAAAGCGACATCCACCAGTGGCGATGGTAATAAAGGGTCGAATACCAGTCGATATAACGCGCTATCACCTACGACATATGACTCTTTGGTGGCTTCTTCAAGAGGTAAGCGATGCAGATGCTTCAGCGACTGTTCAATTTCCTCGCATCCGTTGCGATAAAGCTCTTCAAGATCATCCTGACGCCACAACTCCATTGCCTTGTTATGCATTTTGTCTTCAAAGTCAGTGGCACTAAAAACCATGACTTTCTTGGACAACCCCAGTGTCTGAAGTTTTCCTCTTACCCCTTTTGCACCATCAAGAATGTTATTCGGTCTAATATACATGTCGCTTACTAGCTTTCTCATTCCCACTAGCTTTAGCGCACGTTCGTTAGTTCTTTGCTGCTTCTTATCACTTTTTGGTAGCGTATTGGTCTGCGCTACCACCCAATCGTTACCCCACGACATAAGGCTGTCTTCGGCGCTGCGCCATTGACTAATTTCTTTAGCAAACTGCTTACCATTTTCCCCAAGCGCGTAATAACCACGCTCAACTAGGGTGATCAGCTGCATAGACTGTAAACGCGTTAGCGTAACGCGAATGTTATTTTCAGAAATGCCAAATAACGCGCCTACCCTCACTGCAGAAGCAGCATTCATTTGTATATTTTCTCGTGAACCGAGAAGTTTCAACAGTAGCTTTCTCGCCACTGGCTTTTTCACTATTGCTTGTTGCACCGTATAACTACTTCTTCATGTGGCTTAATTACGTGTCTGTGTTTCTGTCAACGTTAAAAACCATCATTATACAAAGGGTTGTCGAGCACAAACATTACATAATTTGACTAATTAAAACATTCAGTGTAATGATCTTAATATTGTTATTTTTGGCACCACATTATGACCTCACTTAACCGCTTTGATACACATACTGTAGACAACCAGCCGTCTATTCTAAATTCATACAACTTGTGGCGCGATGACAAACTACTAAAGACATACGTTACTCAGCAATTACCCGAGAAGCAGCATTGGATTGCAGAACTCTTAGGATGCTTTGGCGCGCTTGCAGGCAATGAACTCATGGAGCATGGCGAGCTCGCTAATAAAAATAAACCCGAGCTTCGTACCTTTGATCGCTACGGCAGGCGTATTGATCACGTTGACTTTCATCCAAGCTATCACGCGCTAATGCAAAGTGCGATGAAACACAACGTACACAACTATTCATGGCAAAATGAACAACAAGATGGCGCACATACCCTTCGCGCGGTGTTAATGTACATGCACTATCAAGCCGAATCTGGTACGTCTTGCCCCCTTACCATGACACATGCTGCTGTGCCGGCAATGCGCTATGGTAAGTCGCTTCCCTCTTACTGGTTAGATAAACTCATTAACGGTGTTTATGACCCTCGCTCCCTGCCCGCAAGTCAAAAAAACGGGGTTACTATCGGTATGGGAATGACCGAAAAACAAGGCGGTTCAGACGTAAGGCGCAACACCACTACTGCGACAAAGCAGCGCGATGGCAGCTATAGTATCGTAGGTCATAAGTTCTTCTTCTCTGCCCCCATGTGTGATGCCCACCTCATTCTTGCCCAAGCCGAAGGCGGGCTTAGCTGCTTCCTGCTGCCCAGAATACTCGAAAATGGTGAACTGAATAACGTGCGAATTCAGCGTTTGAAAGACAAGCTAGGCGACTGGAGCAATGCATCCTCTGAAGTAGAGTTTCAAGAAGCCACGGCATACTTAATTGGTGAAGAAGGCCGTGGCGTACCGGTGATCATCGATATGGTGTCGTTAACCCGTTTAGACTGCATGATTGGTTCATCAGCGCTAATGCGGCAATCACTGGTACACGCATTACACCACGTAAGTCATCGCGACGCGTTCGGCAAAACCTTAGTCAACCAGCCCTTAATGCAAAACGTTCTAACAGACCTTACCATCGAGTGCGCTGCCGCTACTGCGCTCACTATGCGCGTTGCAAAAGCAGTCGACAACGCATCACGTAATAGCTATGAAGCAGCATTAGCAAGGCTGGCCACGGCGATTGGAAAATACTGGATTTGTAAACGCACGCCTATGTTTGTGAACGAAGCTCAGGAGTGTTTAGGCGGTATTGGTTACGTTGAAGAAAACCCCATGCCCCGATACTACCGTCAGGCACCGCTTAACTCAATTTGGGAAGGCAGTGGAAACGTGCAATGCTTAGACGTACTTCGCGCACTCGCTAAAGAGCCCAATGTAAAAGAAGCGTTGTTTAACGAACTTAAAACGCAAACCGGCAAAAATAAACATTACGATATTCACCTTAGTAAACTATTAGACGAGTTATCAAATACGCAGAATATGGAAACGCGCAGCCGTTATTTAACAGAGCAAATGGCGCTAGCGCTCCAAGCATGCACGTTACTTGCTACATGCACCTTTCTTGCTAAAGAAAACGTCCATAACGACATTGCTCACACATTCTGTGAATCACGGCTCGGCAATGCGTGCGGTTTCGCTTTAGGTACACTCCCCGATACGACACCGTTTGAAAAAATTATCGCGCTGGGGCAGGTTTCTTCTAGCTAAACCCTATCTTGAAATAGCTTTGAGATTATATGTGTAATGATTGAATTATTTCGTTCAGCTCGATTATCAGCGCGCTAAATTTAACGGGTTTGAACTGAAGCTTTTAGACATATTTAACCGTCATTGATAACGTCACCTGCCCAGCCATTTCATATAGAATTATTTTTCAATTTGCGCTCTATATAGAATTAACTACAATGAGGATATGGTCGGTCACGCGTTAGGTGTTCTATGCAAGCGCAATCTTCAACAACAGACAAAGGGCAGTTTGCCCATGTTGCTAATGCAATTCACAACTTGTTCGAAAAGTGGCAGTTAAACCAAAAGCAGCGTATGCAGCTACTTGGCTTTACATCAACATCCATGCTGCACAGATTTGAGAACGAGCCAGAAAAGGTATCTGTGCGCCCTGATTTGGAAACGCGGATAGGTTTGCTACTAAATATTCATCAAGCCTTGAGGACGCTGTTTAGCAACCCTGACAACGTGTATGGATATCTGTCGATGGTCAATAACAATCCCCCTTTTAACGGTCAAAAACCAATTGAAATTGCCTGTCGCGATTTTATGGGCTTAGTTCGTGTACATGACACCCTCGATGGCATGCGTGGAGGAATGTGGTAGTGCGTTGGCACCGATTGATTAACAGCAAATACCCTACGATTGATATTTTCGACGATATTGCTTCGCCAGAAGCCTTTGACGCGATTTACGCCATGCAAGCGAAGGTGAACCCACGCTTACGGCTACTCAATACAGGGGAAGGTGCGATCAGTACCAGCGAGATACCCATAGGCGCTCAGCAAGTGCACTCAGCCATTGCGCCGTTCGTGCATATACCTGTAACGCCTTCTCGATTTAGTACAGGCGGATTCGGTGTGCTTTACGGTGCAAGTACTGTCCATGCTGGGTTAGATGAAGTGCGCCACCATATTGTGAAGCACCTGTCTCAAGTGAATGGCTTTGCTTTTGAAAACATTCAGCTAAGGGAATATGTGTTTAATTACGCTGCCCCGTTAGAGGATGTGACGGGTGTGCAAGAATATCACCTGCCTGATGACTACAGCGCTCCGCAGGCGTATGACGCAATAATGTGGGCGGCTACACGCGACAAGGTGATTAAAGGACTGACAAAAAAAGATACGGTCGGTGTAAGATATCGATCGGTACGAAGTGCCAATGCAGAGTGTATTGCACTATTCTCGCCAAAGTTCATTGAAGACATGAAGCAATCGCGTCACTACGATATGAACTTCAACCCTAAAACTAAAATGCTCTCGCCCGCGAATGAAATTAAGGTCGCTTGATGTTACTAATCACGCCACGTACTTTATAAAGAATGTAACAAGCAATGAGAGTAATAAGCAGCTCCGCATTCGTGGATTAGTGCGCTGATGAAGTGCATTGGATATCTGCAATGCACAAATGTTTATCACAAAAGAAAACGGCCTTTTAAAACGGGTTAACCGAATACCCTTTTTGCGCCAAACGCGCATGTGCTGTCATGGCAGATAAATCCATTTTCACCCCATCAATCAATGCACTTTTTTCAACGCCATGGGCTGCGGCAGACTGCCCACACACTATCACTTCAACGCCTTGCTCCATCAAAGCACTTAGCAGTATTTCGTTGCAGAAATGCTATCAACATTTCCAAATCTTATTTCGATAGTAAGGCCTATGCGATCCAAAACCTGGGAAAAACACGTTAAAGATACAACGAGTCGAACTTTGCTTTGTTAAGCATGTCTTCAATAAAGCAGTATTTTACAGTGGGTATATTATGTATAGCAGCACTTCGAAAAATGTGATGAGCAGAATAACGCATCAACTGAGCAAAATTAAAACAACCCTATTAGCGTTAATGTGCGTCGCTATCGTAAGCGCCTGCAGTAGTAATAAGCCTCAGATAAATGTTGATGAAAACCAAAACTTTGCTGACATCAAAACGTTTTACATTCAGCCTCCGTTGAACCCCATTAACGCAACGCTTGCCAACCATCTATCAACGGCTATCACTGAGAACCTCATCGCAAAGGGTCTTAAACCGGCGTCTGAAGAAGACGCCGATATCGCTGTGGGATACGTGCCTTCCACAAGCACGAAAGAAGACGGCACTACGCTAAATTTAGGGTTAGGTACTGGTAGCTATGGCCGCTCTGGCGGTATTTCACTAGGCAGCATTTTCAGCATTCCCGTGGGAGAGCAAACGTCGCTTCAGCAAGGGCTGCAAATTGATATGGTAAAAGACGGAAAGTTTATTTATAGCGCAGCTGGAAGCACTGAACTAGATGGGAAAGACAGTATCAGTATACAAAATAGTCTGAACGAACTTGTTAGTGAGTTACTCAACCCTTACCCAAATACAACGCTAAATACCCAATAGGTTGAGCCGGCCCTTTCGCTATTTTGAGCTTTTTTTAAGACTTTTAAAATCAAAAATGCGTGGGAATTAAAACACCCCCTTCGTTGAGTTTTGTCAATGAAGGGGGCATTTATTTTAAGCATTTTACCTACAATGTTATCGAGAAGCGGCGGCTAATTAGCTGTGCTTACGCTGCTTTTTTCCACGCTTCCCTTTCATTTCATCAAATTTTTCTAGCTGTTCATCGGTAAGGATATCAGCAACTTTTGCACGAATCTCCGCGCGTTTTAGAAAGCGCGCTTTTACTTGCTGCGCTTTTTCCTCGGCAATGGCATTCACTTTATCCTGATAGTCTGCATCATCTGGATTTAGGCCAGCCAAAAGGTTTCTATTTTTACGCATGCCCTCTTCACGCATTTCCGATTTTTTAGCTCGGCGTTCCGCTTTAAGCTCTTCCTTTAACGTTTGAAATTGTGCTATTTGCTCGTCGGTAAGGGCAAGTACTTTTTCCATTTTATGCAGCGGAAAAACGCTCCCGCCTCTGCGCTCATCAGAATGCTTACCGCCTGCATAGGCAGTCGTTGCGATACATGCACTTAATAAAACACCGGTAATTAATTTTTTCATCTTAATCTTCCTACTTGTTTTGTCATGATAATGCATGACGTTAAAAATAATGTTGTCTCATCAACGAAATGAAGTATGCGTGAATCAATCGATAAGTAGGGTTAAGCTAGTGTAAAGTTCGGTAAAGTTGAAAAAAACACCCAGCGTAAAAGGGTAAGCTTAAATCATGGAAAATGAAAAAATTAACGTATTACTTGTCGACGACGATGTCGACCTTTGTGCGCTGCTAAGCGAATTCTTAGAAGGCGATGGTTTTAGTGTGCATGCTATTCACAGCGGCGAAGAGGCCGTCAACACGCTGCTAAACAGTAATCAGTACGACACCGTAGTGCTAGACATTATGATGCCAGGTATGTCGGGGCTTGATGTGCTTAGAGCCGTTAGAGCTGAAAAGCAAACGCCCATTCTTATGTTAACCGGGCGGGGTGATGATATTGATCGCATTGTCGGCTTAGAAATGGGTGCAGACGATTACTTACCTAAGCCGTGTAACCCAAGAGAACTTGGCGCGCGCATTCGCGCAATAATACGCAGAACACAACAGCTTAAAGCGCCCGCGACTGTGATAACCGAACTACATGGCATCTCACTAGATATTGGCGCGCGAACAGCCTCGGTAAAGGGAAGGCCTATTACTTTGACTGGCGCAGAATTTAACGCACTTTGCTTGTTGATGGAGCGTGCAGGGCAAACCATTTCGAAACAGGAAATGACGCAAGAGGTGCTAAGCCGTCCGCTGGAAGCCTATGACAGAGCCATGGATGTACACATCAGTAGAATTCGACAAAAGCTATCTGCTGTGGGTGTGAATAGTGTGATTAAGTCTATTCGCAAAGTAGGCTATCAGATGTTGACCTCACCTCAGTCACAAAAATAATAAGGTACGTGATATGGCTGCAGGCACTACGTGGAAAAACATAAAAAAAGGGCTCGGATTCAAGCGCTTATTTTGGCGTATTTTCCTTACCTTCTGGATTGCTAGCCTCGCGGTAATGGCCACTACAGGCTACGTATTAATAAACGAATATACCTCCACCGAATACAATCAACGCTTTTTTAACGACGTTACCGCCCAAGCTGAAAGAATTGTGTGGCGTTACGAGCATGAAGTGCTTGTTGACGGCAAGGCCAAAAGAAAGATAAAAGAGTGGATACGGCAGCGAGAAAACCGCGGTGGCCAGCTTATTCCCATGCTAGTTTACAATGCTAAAGGTGAATCTATTTATCATTATAGAATGAATAAGGTGCCCTTTGAGCAGCGTATTGAACAGCATGTTTATGGGCCTTCAAATACTCGCTATACGGTATTGGTTCGCCAACCGCAGGCACCTCGTATGTATAAACAAGTGCTGTACCGTTTTCAATCCATACAATTTGTTTTAATTTTTGTGGCATGTGCCCTTGTCAGTGCCCTACTCAGTTGGACTATCGTTAAACCAATAACGTATTTAGGGGCATTTAGTCGCCGCTACGCCAATGACCAAACCATCGCGCCGTTACCTACCCCTTTGCTTGCTCGCGGTGACGAGTTTGGTGACTTAGCGACAGATATAAACTTTATGGTGGGTAAAACCCATGAAGCGGCGAGCGCCCAGCAAAGGCTTCTTCACGATGTCTCTCACGAATTGCGCGCCCCGCTGGCTCGTTTACAGGCTTCTGCAGCACTGATAGAACAAAATCAACCTGACAATCGCCATGTAAAGCAAATTCATAATGACTGCCATCGTATAGACCAGCTCATCCAACAGATATTAAATTTTTCAACATTGGAAAACGCCCAACCCGAGGAACAAGTTTGCGATATAGCAGCCTTGTGTGAGCGGATTTTGGATGACATGGCAATAAACTATCCTGGCATTCCAACGGTTTTGACACCGCCGAAAGGCACGCAAAAACAACGATTGATTCGCTGTTACCCCGAAGCTATCCATCAAGCGCTGGATAATATTATTGGCAACGCCTGTAAGTACTCAGATAAAAGGCAGCCTGTGAGTGTGGCTATTGAGTCGACTAGCGCAGCTATGCTCATTAAGGTTACGGATAAAGGCCCCGGCGTTGATGAAAAGGAAATCGAGAAGTTGATGCAACCTTTTTACCGGGCAGGAAACCAAATGCATACTGAAGGCTTTGGTTTGGGACTTAGCATTGCGTTAAAAGCGATTAAAAAACATGGCGGTAGCCTAACTATGCAAAGCCCTAGTGAAGGCGGTTTGTGCGTAGAGGTGTCGCTACCTAGGCATGGTAAAAAAACGGCTAAAAGCCGATAAACTTTCACTCTGTGAAGACGAAATGTAAGGAAGTCGACGTAAAATAACGCTATGCTTGACGTAATGATGAAGTGCAGATTTAAATAATGGCAGCGCAACAGCCGCTTTCCGTTCAGCAAAACCTCACTATTCGCTTGTTGCGGGTACTGAGATACAACAAAGCGCGTATTGAGCGTGCCCTTACACTCATGCCTGAAAAGCACAGACCTCTTTTTCACGTGCTTCCTTTTCTGGTGCACGTCAATCACGAGTCGCTTCCCGGCTTTGTCGCGCCCCTCTCAACGGGCGAAAGTGTACCTTTTGGGATCAGTAATTATTCCTTTAGGACTGATATAGAAAAAGCCCTTTTACGATGCTTCCCTTCAGAAAGCCATTTGTTTGCAGACATAAAACAGATATGGCCGCGACAACGCGCCGTCGATGCTTTGGTACTTATGGGCAGTGTAGGCACTATCGCTCAAACCGATGATTCCGATTTTGATTTCTGGGTATGCATAGACGGAAAACAATTCACTTCCACCGCACTTTCGCTATTGCAACAAAAGCTTACCGCTATAGAAAAGTGGGCCGACCAAACCTTTGGTATAGAAGTGCATTTCTTTTTGTCTGAAATAGACAAAGTAAAACAAAACGACTTTGGCGTTGCCGAAGGAGAAAGTGCGGGTTCCGCCCAAGCGTTATTTCTCAAAGCCGAGTTTTATAACACCAATATCGTGGTGGCAGGTAAAGCCCCCTTTTGGTGGCTAACCCCAGAAAAAACATCAGAAAAACAGTATCAAGCCATATACAACAGCCTTGAAAAAGGTGGTTCACCAGATCTAGATTGGTTTATGGATTTAGGCCATTTAGAAAAGTTAGATGCCAGCGAGCTTTTTGGGGCAGCTATCTGGCAGTTAGGAAAAGCGATGGACTCGCCGTTTAAGTCGGTGCTAAAAATGGCAAAGTTAGAGGTTTACCTTGCTAATATCGCCGAGGGACAACCACTGTGCAACCTGCTTAAAAAGCATGTACACCGAGGCGCTGAAGCACCGGGGCATGTGGCAGACATCGACCCCTACTCGCTTATGTTTGATGAGCTAATTACCCACTACAGTGAGCATGGGCAAGCCGAAGACATTGCCGTACTAAGAGAGTGTTTGTATTTGAAATGCGGCTGTGCCCTTAGTCAACCGCTGATGGAAGATGAGAAACCCAACTTCAAACGCAGAATTATGGCGTCTTATGCCAGACAATGGGGATGGAATCGAAAGCAGCTTAGTCATTTTGATAATCAGCAAGAATGGAATTTCAGCGAGCGAGTGCAATTAAGTCGTCGCATTCATCGTTTCTTATTGAAATGCTACCGTCGTATTTCCAAAGAGCTTAGTCACCACCAGCAAGTCATGGATGAAAAAGACATGACGGTATTGGGCAGACGTTTAAGCACGTACTATGCGAAAAAAGCCGATAAAATTGAATTCCTTCGCCGTGCGTTTGACGAAAGCCTTTATTGTGAAAAGGTCACTATTGCCATGCGCCAGCTCAAAAACGGTGAGGAAGTATGGTCGGCCTATGCAGGAGATTTATTGAGTAAGTCGGGTATCATCGACGAGTCGCAAAAAATTACGCAAGCATCAAGCGCTATTGCACTCATGGTGTGGTGTGTATCAAGCAAAATCATCGATACACACAGTAAAGTTTACCTCGACTACAACTACGGCGAAGTCAGCGAACTTGATTTAAACGACTTACTTAAGCACTTATGCAAGTATTTTCCACCGGTAAAGGTTTCAGCACTTCCGCGAAATAACCTGCTCGCTCCAGAACGGATCACCGCCTGCTTTGCAATTGTAAACTTTCCTACACTACGGCAAAAAGCCACAGTAGAGGACGTATCTGTTATCTACAGCACGTCTTGGGGCGAAACATTTCTAAAAAGCGGCAGTGAAGTACTTGATACACTATGGTACGACTTGCAAGAAGTCTCGCCAGCCCCACCTTGCTACGTTATGGTGCCAAGAGGTAATCAACAGGCTCGTATTTTAGGTGAATTTTTAGAGGCCCATGAACTTAACTTCACCGTTTTATACTAGCCCTCTCCCACTTTCTGTATATCCCGTCTAAAAAATACGCAATAAAACTTGCACTTTAGAATTACAAGTGTAATCTAAAGTCATAGACTACAAATGTAATCCATTAATTAGACATTATTATTATGAATAAATCGACGGACAAACCTGAAATTTCTAATGCGGAATTTGAAGTACTCGACGTGTTATGGGAAGACCATCCTGCCACATCGAATGAAGTTATCGCACGCCTTAACAATAAAAAAAGCTGGCATGAAAAAACCGTAAAAACACTGTTAGGAAGGCTGGTTAAAAAAGAGGTACTGGGGTTTGAAAAGCAACACCGCCAATATCTATACCACCCCTTAATAGCGCGAGAAGATTACACGAAGAAAGAAACCACAAGCTTCGTTAGTCGACTTTTCAAAGGAAAAATAGCCCCAATGGTAGCGGGCTTCGCCAACCAAAACTCACTTTCACAGCAAGATGTGGACGAGCTCAAGGCCCTAATAAAAAAGTGGGAACAGAACAATGATTGATTGGATTATTGCTCAACAGGGCATGCTTTCTGTAACACTTACACTGCTTATAATTACAGAGCATTTTTTTACACAGAAGCTCGGCGCATCACTTACGTATAAATTATGGATATTGGTCCCCGTTTGCTTGCTGCTTAACAACATCCCTATGTCGATAGTAGCAATTCCATCGAATGACTTCAGCCGATATGTGGTAGGGATCACCCCTACTTTGACCACTCGCGACGCCGCGCCTTTGTTCATAACCTGGGGGATAGGTGTATGCGTTATCACGGCGTATATTTTGGTGCACCACCTAACGACATGGGCGTCTATTGGCAAGCGTCGTGCTGTACACACTAACGCGTATTATTCTAGTAAAGCCACCACGCCTATGCTTTTCGGCTTTATCGCGCCCAAAATACTCCTTCCCTTTTCATTTAAAAGTACATTTTCAAGCGCGCAGCAAGCACTCGTGTTAGAGCACGAAAATGTGCATCGCAAACACTACGACCACCTATGGAACACGATAGCGCTAACAGTCGCAATTTTATTTTGGTTTAACCCGCTTGTCTGGTTTGCCCTTAAGTCGTTCAGAATAAACCAAGAGCTAGCCTGCGATAACGCGGTGCTGAAAAACAAAACCGAAAACGAAAAACTCACTTATGCAAAAGCACTTGTGCAGTGTGCTGAGCATTGTTCTAACGCAATCACGCTTTATCCAACCTTTGGAGAAAAAAGGACCATGATCAAACGATTAAATGCCATAAAACAACCTACGCGCAACAGTAAAGTATTTGCAGCAGGAATACTGTCGATTGCTGCTTTAGTCACAATTAACACAGCCCTTGCCAAGGTGCCGCCTCCGCCCGCAAAGGCTGAGACGAAAATTAACGAAGCTGCTCCGGTTAAGCACGTCTCACCAACCTACCCGACCAAAGCGGCAAAGAATAACGTTGAAGGCTTTGTGGTTTTATCTTTCGATATTACCGAGACGGGCGCCACAGATAATATCAAAGTGGTGAAATCAGCCCCCACAGGTGTATTTGATAAGAGTGCTCAAGTCGCCCTTGACCAATGGGTATACAAACCCCGCATTCAGGGCGGCAAAGGCGTAAGACAAACCGGGCTGCTTGTTCAGCTAGACTACAAACTTAGCGATACGCCCTAGGATATAAAAGGTACAAAAGAGGTGAGTAGCAATAGGTAACGTTAGCTAAAACAGCCACTTTTATGCCGTGTTACAAAGTAGAATACTAAAAGGAGCAATCGCTCCTTTTAGTGTTTTGTCTAATTGACTTATCCACTCGGCCCACATCATTTCTTTTCGCGAAAATGTAAAGCACCTTTACATTTTCTCTACAGTATTTGCGGTACTACTGCGTTAGAATGTAAGTATTTACATACGCTCTAGCTATTAATTAATGGAATGCCTGAATAGCCTTGATTCAAATTTGTTCGAGGTTAATTTACATTTCGCTATTCCCGCAGCCTCAAAAAGGATATTCAATATGAAACGCTTTATTTTAGCCCCTGCTCTGCTTATTACATTGACTTGCTTTACTCATTCAGCCCACGCCAATATCAGTGAGCTAAAGGGCCTTCTAGGCGATAAAAAAGCTGATACAACTGTTACCACCAGCAGCCTTACACAAATGGCAACAAGTGCGGCATCTAACATCGACTTAGCCGGCTTAGTCAGCGCTGTTTCTGGTAATCTGAATGTATCTAACGAGCAATCGCAGGGCGGCATTGCGTCGGTAATGAACTACGTACAAAGCAACTTATCTAACGGTGAATACTCGCAGCTAGCGAAAAACATCCCTGGCTTAGACGGCTTGCTTGATGACGTACCCGCGCTGTCTGACAGTTCGGCGCCAAACTCAAGCTCTTCGCTATCTGGGTTACTAAACAAAGCCTCGGAGTATAGCTCTACCGTTAAGTCGGTCAATGACTTAAAACAGCAGTTTGAAGCCCTTGGTTTATCAACTGATATGATTGCGAGCTTTGTTTCACAAATAAGTACTTACCTAAATGTAAACGCCGATAGTGAAACCCAAGCCTTATTTAAGTCTGGCCTAGATAATTTGCTAACGGCTCTGTAATCTAACCATTCTTGTTTTGCAGATGAGGCTTTTCTCCGTTGTTGAGACTAGCCTTTGCCTCTCTTATTAACCCAATAAAGCAATATAAACGCCTATGCAAAATGCAATATCTTGGTTTGCTGCTAAGCCTAAATGGTTTCGAGTGTCTACTTACCTTGTGCTTGTTTACTTCACTTACGCGCTGCTGTTAGGCGTTCTAGCCCCTGCTATATTGAAAACCAAACTTCCCCAAATAGTTGAGGAACAAACAGGGAGAAAAGCCAGCGTAGCAGATATTGCTATTAACCCGTTTTTACTAAAAGTAGACGTTCGCAACTTCACTATTTACGCCTCAGCTCACAGTGGGGCTCTCTCTGAAAGCCAGATTGAGAAAAAAACTACCAATACACTGCCCGATAACCGTTTTTTCAGCGTGGGGCATATGTCATTAGACGTAGGTTTTTGGCATTCAGTATTTACGCTAACGCCAGCAGTTGAGAAGCTCTCCATTGATGCGCCATTTGTTACTGTTGCTCGCCTCAATAACACCAATAATACCCAAACATTCAACTTTTCCGATATCCTCGAGCACGTAGCACAACAGACACCTGAAACCGACGGCGCGCCATCCGAAAGCGAAAATGGCCAAATTCCGCATATCACATTAGGTGAATTTTCACTGACTCATGGCCACGTGATTATCGAAGATAGGGTAACGGACACCCTACTTAATTACCCAGAACTTGAAGTTGCATTGCAAGATTTAGACACCCATGCGGTACTTAAAGACACAGCTCAATCTACGTCTTTGCAAAGCGCGAATGATGCAGCCTCGAAAGGGTCGACATCTGCTTTTAATCAGTATCAATTTACATTGGTAACGGCCGAAAAAGGTAAAATATCCATTGATGGCGAATTTCAGTTATCTCCCTTAAAATTGACCACCTCAGTGGATATCGATGATATTGCCCTTGTACCGCTCTGGTCCCTCGGTAAACACCTAATAGCTGCTAATTTAGCCGATGGCACGGTGAGCGTTAGCCTACATGCTGAAATTTTTGAAGAAAAAGACGCTTTCCAGTTTCTACTGCAACATGGCGAATTCGAAATTAATAACCTGCTGTTTAAGCGCTCCCCTATTAGTAACAGCAAAGGTGGCAAAGACATTCTTTCCATACCTTCTTTTGCCGTTCATAACATCAATGTAGATGCGCTGCAGCAACAGGTAAATATTGAACGCGTGTCGCTTGATGCACCGCATATTTCAGCGGTATACGATAAGTCAGGCATTGATTTACAACGGTTATTTACACCGGAAAACGTACCAGGTGTAAACGCCAACACGAATACCGCAGCAGATAATTCATCGCTTACCGCTAGCCAGCCCGCAAGCCTATCGGCAAAGGAAGACAGTGGTGTTCAAACAGCCGATGAGCCATTAGCGCAAGCGGCAAAAAGCGCACCCAGCGCTGAAGTAGATGCTGAAAGCACGGCTCAAAATACAAGCGAGCGAAATGAGTGGCAGGTAGTACTACAGCAGTTTGTATTTAACGGTGGCACCCTGGATATTGAAGAACGCGGTGTAAGTGCCGGTACGTTTCTTAGAGTCAGTAATATCAATATTGAAACCGGAAGCATTACGACAGACTTTACGGCGCCCATTTCCTATAGCACGAATTTTCAGGTTTCTGCTGATCCCGAGCGTTTCAGCTCAGTCCCACAGGGCGCGTTTTCAAGCGCTGGCAGTGTAACGATCGCCAAGCAAGCTATAAAGGGCAGCGCAGCCCTTGACGCGCTAGTACTTAGTCAGTTTCAGCAATACGTCTCGCCGTACGCCAAAGTCACGCTAGAAAGTGGCGCTGTTAATCTCGACGTAACGTTTGAAGGCTCTGCCGCTGGCGACCTTAATGTAAATGCGAGCACACGGGTGGAAGGTTTAAGCATACTCGACACCGCTCAAACGCCCTTATTGCAATGGGAAGCACTGAGCGTAGAAGACATCAAGTTTGACCGTAACGCCAATCAATTGCGCGTAGAGACAGTTCATCTTACAGCCCCTTTTGCTAGATTAATCATTGATGAAGCGAAGCAGACCAACATAAGCAAACTTTTTGCTGCAAGTGAACAGGACGTTGTTAAGAATGAAAGCACTAATAGGGAAGGAAACGATAATTTAGCGGCTCAAGACGCTGCAAATAGTAATGGTGATGGCAACGGTAATAGTGAAGCAGAAAGTAAAAGTGCCACATCGTCGACAAGCGAAGCCGCTTCCTCTGAATTGGCTATTGCAGTTGGCGGTGTTTCCATCGAAAACGGTAGGGCGTATTTTGCCGATTACTCATTAACCCCTAAATTTGCGTCGGCAATAGAAAGCCTGAACGGTAAAATATCGGGCATAGATTCTCGCTCGAACGAACCCGCCAGCGTTGTTATTACCGGTAAAATAGACAACTATGCGCCAGTGAAACTTGCTGGCACAATTCACCCATTGAAGCAGGATTTGGACCTTGACCTGAATTTTTCAGTAAAAGGGGCTGAACTCACATCGGTTAACCCCTACTCTGGTACCTACATGGGCTACTACATTGACAAGGGGCTATTATCGTTAGCAGTGCAATACAAGCTCAACGGTGACCAGCTAGATGGCCAAAATCATGTGATTATCGACCAGCTTACATTGGGGAAAAAGTCTAATTCAGATCAAGCATTAAGTCTGCCATTAGGCCTTGCTATCGCGCTGTTAGAAGACAGAAACGGCGTTATCGATTTAGGTTTGGATGTTTCAGGGGATGTAGACAGCCCAGACTTTAGCTTTGGTTCTATCATACTAAACGCAATTGGCAATATTATTACTAAAGCGATAACCGCCCCCTTCTCACTACTTGCTAACCTTGTGGGTAGCGATGATGAATTAGACAGTGCGGAGTTTGCGTTTGGCGCCTCAACCCTTTCTCCAGCAGTGAAAGAAAAACTTGATACCCTTGCTAAAGCGCTTAACAAGCGCCCTGGCCTGCGCGTAAACATTGAAGGTACGGTCAATGCCGTATCTGATGCAAGCGCGCTGGCACAACGCCAGTTAAACAATACACTGTTGATAAGAAGCGGGCTCGTTGATCCATCCAGCACTTCGAGCACTGCAGATATGCCCGCGAACGGTGCTGTTAATAGTTCGCAGGCTAGCCCCATAACCGGCAGCAGCATTCCGCTGGATGGCCCATTAGCCGACGCGCTATTAGCTTATTATGTCGACGTTTTTACGCCAGACCTTAACCAAGAGTACACCAACATGGTGGTACAACTATACCCAGAATTGGCAAGCGAAAGCCAAGAGCCAAGTCAGGTAAGCACTAAAGATAATCAAAGTGTAATCAAAGGAGATGACGTAAAACGCGCGTTAAGCATCGCGCGTTACAACAAACTACGCAATAGCATCGATATCCCAGAAAGTGAACTCATTCTGCTGGCCGATGCGCGCAGTAAAGCGGTAAAAAGTTACTTGGCCAACGACGCTGAAATTGAAGCGAATCGCTTGTTCTTGCTTAATACTCAGCACGACTTACATACTGAATTTAGCGGTGTGGAGTTATCCTTAGAGGCAAAGTAGCCATCGCGTCATTACCACCTTCGTGTAAGGTGTAAACCATTACCATCGATAAAACAAAACAGGCAGCATATTACTATGCTGCCTGTTTTCGTTGTGTTTGGTAGTTTTTTAACAGAAGTTTAGCCAGCCCTGAATGCGCGCTAAACGTTTCTGTATTTATCTGTCCGGCTTTTATTTCTTCAAATGCGGCGCACACGTTTGTGCCACTTTTGATGCATCAAATATTTCAATCCAGTAGCCGTCGGGATCTTTAATAAAGGCAATGCCTTTCATAGACCCCTCGTTGAGCCCTTTTTGAAAAGGCACGTCGAGCGCTTCGAAGCGGGCGCACGCTGCGTCGGCATCAGGTACGTGAAAACCAATGTGCCCAAAGCCTTTTGGCTCAGAATTACCGTTGTGGTAGCTAACTGTTTCTGGCGTATCGCCCCAGTTATGGGTTAATTCCAGCATTGCCGGGCGGCCAAATGTTTGTTGCGTGCGCTTTTCAACGTCATCAGAAATATCAGAAAAGTCATCACCTGCCGCAAGAAAATACAAGCTGAACTTCATTTCCTCAAAATCTAGGCGCTTGATAAGCGTCATGCCCATAACTCGTGTGTAAAAGTCTAGCGAGCGTTTAGGGTCAGCTATACGCAGCATAGTTTGATTAAACACGAACCCTTGGGTAGCGGTGTCTATCTCTTCACACAAACCGTCTGCTTGTTCAAAATGGCGACTCATATTCTCTCCTTTACTTAAGTTCAATTTACTCACTTTTACGCTTGATGTTTTTCACAAAATCCACCACTTTTGTCACGTACTCATCGGTGTCAAAAATGGGTTTACTATGCCGTTTCCCCTTTACTAAATGAAGACCGCCTAACGCAGCGCTTCGTTCACCGCTTTTTAGAGGGCAGCGTTCCCCATACAGAGGTATTTGCTTGTTTGCTGCTTTCTCGTACTGCGTTGGTATGACTGCTATTCAACTCGCCTTTCTCAGTTTTTGGCGAATGGGTTGTTCCCTTCTTCTTAGCAGGTTTTATCTCATTCGGTTTACCGCTAGATGGCTTTCTATCATCAGACTTAGTGTTTCGGTGCGAGACGGTTGAATCTGGGCGATGTTTCTTCACCATGCCTTGAAGGAGGTTTCTTACAACCTGATCGCCAGCAGGTTTAAAGTTACGATGGTCAGGCTTTCTAAAAAATGCAGATAACTCACTTTTGCTTATTCTAAAGTCAGCGAGTTGTAGTGCGTGAATCATATCTTCGTCTTTGTAGCTCATCGCAATACGAATTTTACGCATGACTTCGTTGTTGCTTAACCGTTCTTTTGGCCCCAAGACTTTCGGCTCCTGCCCTTCTTGGCGACCGCGATTCTTAATAATTAAACCGTCTAAGAACAGCCCAATAATTTTGTCGCGACACGGCAAGTAGCCTTCTTCACCTTCTCGCTTCATAACGGCATGCAAATAGTCTATTTCCATGTCGTAGTTAGCTAATTTGAAAATACTGATAGCGGCGGTATCGTTGATGGCAAGTGCATAACGAAGGCGACGTAAAACATCGTTGTGAATCATGTAAGTAGGCCTGAAATATGAAGTGGCGCTTAAAAGCGTAGAGCAAAATACTCAATTTCACTATTTTACACCACTTACACGCTAGCATCTATTAGCGCGCAAGCGGGTTTCAGAAGACTTAATTTTCACAGCCTAAACCGAAACCACTTTCCCCCCGTAGTGATGATAAATCTCTTGTTAAGCTCATTTCAAAGGAGTACCGAAATTGAGCTCAATGGTAGAAGGACATATCCATGGCTACACTCAGACTTAACGGGAAAGACGTTTCTCTTCCCGAAGACCCCAGAACTACGCTTCTTGATTTTCTTCATCAACACCTATCACTTTTTGGCACCAAGAAAGGCTGCGATCACGGCCAGTGTGGAGCCTGCACAGTTATCGTTGACGGCGAGCGGGTAAACGCCTGCTTAGTCTTCGCTTTCCAGCTTGAAGATTGCGAGGTAACCACCATTGAAGGCATTGCAAATGACGACGCGCTTCATCCTCTTCAACAGGCATTTATTGAACGCGACGCTTTTCAATGCGGCTACTGTACATCTGGGCAGCTTTGTTCGGGCGTATCATTACTCAATGAGCTAAAAAGTGGTGACCCTAGCGCGGTCACCTACAGCAACCGCGCCTCACTCAAAGAAGACATTAGTGAGCGCATGAGCGGTAACTTATGCCGCTGTGGCGCCTACCCAAATATCGTAGATGCAATCACTGATGTGATTGCTTTGGAGCGTCAATAATGCAGCCTTTTGACCTACATCATTATGACCACTCTACGCCACTGAACTCGCTTCCACTTACTGACACGACGCGTTTTTTAGCCGGTGGGACCAATCTCATCGACTTAATGAAGCTTCAGGTTGAGACACCCAACACGCTAATTAGCCTAGCGAAATGGAAAGAAGCAAACGCCATTACGCAAGATGAAGCGCACTATCATATTGGTGCTATGGTAAGTAATTCTGCACTGGCAAAATTTTCCCACGACGAGCCTTCATTGTCTTTGCTAGCCCAAGCGCTTTTAAGTGGCGCAACCGTTCAACTTCGAAACCGTGCCACCACCGCAGGCAACTTGCTGCAACGTACGCGCTGTTATTACTTCTACGACACCACTAAAGCGTGTAACAAAAGAGAGCCGGGGTCTGGGTGCAGCGCACTTAATAGTATGAACCGTATTCACGCTATTTTTGGTACAAGCGAGCACTGCATCGCAACACACCCTTCAGATATGGCGGTTGCGATGATAGCTCTTGATGCCAAAGTGAACGTAAAAAATGCAAATAATGATACCCGTCAAATAGCGTTACGTGAGTTTTACCGAGAGCCTGGCGACACCCCGCAGATAGAAACCGTGTTAGCGAACGATGAGTTAATTACTCATATCTCTATTCCAAAGTCTCGCCACGGCACCCAGTATTATCATAAGGTGCGCGACCGCTCTTCCTATGCATTTGCGCTGGTGTCAGTGGCTGCAGGCTTAACCTTGAAAGAAGGGCGTGTTGACACACTTTCTCTTGCCTTTGGCGGCGTAGGTACTAAGCCATGGTACCCACAAAGCGCCATTCGTGTACTCGAAGGCGCAGAGCTTTCTCAAGAAGTTATTGCGCAAGCCGCAGAAGCAGAGCTGTCTCATGCGAAAGTTTACGGCAGCAATAACTTTAAAACCACGTTACTACGCAATACCTTGGTACGCGTACTGACTTCAATAGCAGCTCATCAGGAGAAACACCCAAAACACGAAGGAGCGTTATATGACCACGCATAATCAACCTGTTATCGGTAAAGCTGTTAATCGCGTAGATGGGCCTTTGAAGGTCACCGGCAGAGCTCGTTATGCGGCTGAACACATGAGTGAGCGTAATCCGTTGATAGGCTGGCCTGTGTCAAGTGATACCGCGGTAGGGGAAATAACGAATATCGATACCACTGAAGCCGAACGTGCAGACGGTGTGAGTGCGGTAATTACCTATAAAAATGCAGGGCCGCTTAAGCCTTTCAGTAAGCCCGCCGACGAAAGCCGGTTTACGCAAAGTCGAGCGGTGCTACACGAGCCACACATCCGTCATTTTGGTGCTCCTGTGGCACTGGTTATTGCCAATACGCTAGAACAAGCGCGCTATGCAGCAAGCTTAGTTACATTTACCGTTAAAGGGAACGCCCCCGATTTACTGACATCGTTTGATGATGCACAACAAAAGCCAGCGTCTCTTGATGGCGGTTTTGAGCCCGATGTTACCAGCGGTGAAAAGCCCCACGATGATGATATTCGCAGTGAAATAGAGAGTGTTTACACCACGCCCTCGCAAATCTCCGCAGCCATGGAGCCTCATGCCACGGTCGCCGATTTTAAAGATGGGAAATTAGAAGTTTATTGCAGTGTGCAAATTATCGCGTCAGCCGTAGAAGCGTTAGCCATTACTCTAGAAATGGCGCCGGAGGATATCGTGGTGCAAAGCCCTTATGTGGGGGGCGGCTTTGGCTCAAAACTAGGTTTACACTACGATGCCATACTGGCGTGTATTGGCTCTCGACACGTGAAACAGCCCGTTAAAGTTGCGTTGAGTAGACGCCAGGTATTTTACAATACCCCTCATCGAGGCCATAGCATCCAGCATATTTCGCTGTCTTCAAACGCAAACCGCGAGCTTACCAATATCACTCACAAAAGCGCTATGCCGAAAGCGAAAGGGTATGAATTCGCTGAAGCAACAGGTGCAGGCGCGCGGGTGACTTACAAATCGCAATACATCGAAAGCACACATAGAGTAAAGGATGTTGACTTGCCGCTTATCGATTCAACCCGCTCTCCTGGCGATGCCATAGGCTCGCTTGCGTTTGAATCCGCTATCGATGAGTTAGCCCATAAAGCAAATATTGACCCCCTTACTTTTCGTATAAAGAACTTACCCGTTGTGCACCCAATGAAAGGCAGCCCCTTTACTACACATAATTTAGGGGAATGCCTACGCCAAGGCGCGGAAAAATTTGGTTGGCAGCATAAACCCTCACCGTCTGAAGGCAAAGTCATTGGGCACGGCGTAGCAAGTGCTATGCGAATGAACGTGCTAGTAGAAAGCTCTGCCGACGTTGAAATTAACGCCGAAGGGCAAGTGATCGTTCGCTCAGACATGACTGACATTGGCACCGGCACCTACACCATTTTGGCTCAAATCGCTGCAGAAATGCTCTCTACACCGGTGGAAAACGTTATTGTAAAGTTAGGAGACAGCCGCTTTCCTGCATCTTGTGGCTCGGGCGGTTCATTTGGCGCGGCCAGCACAGGCTCTGCGGTGAAAAAAGCCTGCGAAGCGCTAACGCAAAAAATTATGGCGACTTTACCGGGCGAATATAAAAACGCGCGGCTGCGCATGGAACAAGGCGAATTTATTGTTACTAATGCGCCAGATAATAGTACAGCTTCTTCAGCTAAATCGGCCTTGCTGTTGGATGTTGTTGATAAAAGCGCCTTCCCTCTCTCTGCAACAGGAAGCGTTTCGCAAGACGACACAAGCGAGAAAGAGCAGTACTCATGCGGCGCACATTTCGCAGAGGTAGAAGTAGACACACTTACCGGTGAAGTGCGCTTGCTTAGACAGTACGGCATGTTCAGCGCGGGACAAATCTTGAATCTTAAAACCGCGTCTTCTCAAATTAAAGGAGGAATGGTGTGGGGCGCAGGCTATGCACTGACTGAAGGTATTCACCACCACACCGATTCGGCAAGTTTCGTTAATCCAGACTTTGGCGAATACCATATTGCCGTGAACCGCGACATTGCAGAAGTCAACTTAGACTTTCTTGAAGAGCCTGACTATGCCGCGTCCCCCGTTGGGGCTAAAGGTATCGGAGAGCTTGGCATAACCGGTGCAGGCGCCGCCATTGCCAATGCAATCTATGATGCCTGCAAAGTGCGAGTTAGGGACTTCCCTATAACCATGGATAAGGTGATGCTGGGCATCAGCGACCCTCAACAGTAATGATAAATAGAGGCGGCTTTCTAAAGGCCGTCTCTTCGCTCATCATTACCAAACCGACCAATCTCGTAAACGGCGCGTTAGGGTGTTTTTACTGCACCCGCCGAATACCGTATAGTATCGAGTGTTTTTACCTATTCGTTTTAAGTGTTGTTTAATGTCGGTTACCCTTCGTAAATACAGTCGAAGTATTCATTTATGGCTGTCGCTTGTTATTTTTATTCCGGTGATCATCGTTATCGCCAGCGGCCTATTGCTGCAAGTAAAAAAAGAGTTCGACTGGCTCCAACCACCCACACAAAAGGCTCAAAATAGCGCGCCAACCCTAGCATTCGATGACGTATTAGCAACAGTTAAACAAGTCCCCCAAACAAACTTGAAGACATGGGAGGATATTGACCGTTTAGACGTACGCCCCGGCAAAGGCATTATCAAGGTAAGAGGAAAGAACCACTGGGAAGTGCAGTTAAACGCGCAAACGGGGGAAGTGCTTCAAGTGGCCTATCGCCGGACAGATACCATAGAAGCTATTCACGACGGCAGCTGGTTTTTTGAAGGCGCTAAGCTTTGGGTTTTTCTACCCGCGGCCATTTTACTGTTTGTACTCTGGGTAACCGGGTTGGTTATGCTGATAACAACGTTGAAAAGCAAATACCGAAAGCAAAAATATCAGCAAAAAAATCGCCAACGACGTTAGTCGTTAAAGCAAATAGGTTAATGCAAGCTGTATGCTTTTACCTTGGGCAAAAGGGGCTTTATCGTCGGTACTGGTATAGTACAGCTGATCGGTTAAATTTTCCCAACTGGCCTGTAACACAATACGCTCGTTCATACGCCAGCTACCGCCCACATTCAACGTAATAACGTCATCAAGGGGTCGCTCTCCCTCAGCGACATCTGATTTACTAGCGCGATAAACCACCATGGTAAAAAAGCGCGCACTGCCCAATGTCATACCAACATTTAACCGATGATTATCGGCAGGTATATCAGCAATAGCATTACCTAACTCATCGCGCCCATTTACCCATGCGCCACTTAATGTCGCATCAATGTTGTTAACTTTCGACTGCCAACTAAGCTGATAGCTTAGCCCTTTAATGGTGGCACTATCCAAATTCGCATATTGTAAAACGTCGTCAGCTATCGCTTGCCTTTCTATGTAATTATCAATTTGCTGATAAAATACGTCGATAGCGCCCTGCAGCTGTTCGCTGTTGTAAGCAAAAGTAGCTTGTGAGTTTAGGGCGCTCTCGGTTTGCAGCTTTGTACTGCCTATTACTGTGCCACGGGGCGTTTCCCCCGCGAAAAAGCGCTCGGTTAATGACGGGTTTCTAAATGCGCTAGATACATACAAACTTGTTGCCCAACGCTTTGCTAATTGATAGTTTACTCCGATATAACCGCTTAAATTTGTGGCGGTGACGTTTTCATTGGTACCGGTATTATCAGATTGTCGCTGCCAATCCACCCGCGCACCTAGCGCCAATGAGGTGCTATTCCATTGACGTGAGGCATCTACAATACCGGCAGCATTTATTTCATTTGCATTCAGTGTACTTACTTCATAAGCAAGTGCAGGCGCCCTTTCCTCTAAAAGGGCAATAGAATCAGGCCCATGGCCCTGTTCAACCGAGATAGCGGTTAAGCTAAATTCTTTTTCGTCTGCTTCTACGCCGTCGCGCCCTGACACCTGTAACTGCCAGTTAAACCACCAATCTTGCCAATTGCCCTTGGTCTTAATATCAAAGCCATAATCAAGCGCCTTGTTTTCGCTATCGTTAATACGGCTTTGCGGGCGCAACACCGACGTCTCTAAATAAGACTGATGCCACCAAATGCTTCCTGTGTAGTTATCCGCTCCAACCGTCAACTTGCCTAGCCAGTGCGTGTTATCTGGATAAGTAGAAATTCGATTTAAAGGGTAATCGCTGCTCGATTTACCAATATTATTGTTGTCAGAATAGAGGGTCCACGCTTCTTTTATAAACCCGCTTTCAGGGCGATGTCGCAAGAAAAGCCCGGCCTGTTCAAATTGATCAAATAACAGAGCGCCGTTAGCATCTTCTCCCTTATTAGCATTGCGATAGGCTATATTCCAATCTGTATTGCCGACACTGTCTTTGTAGCTAAGGGTTTTCATTTGCTGGTTGCTACTGTACCCCACATTAAGATAAGGGTTCTCGGTGGCATCTAGCTGCAAATTAACCGCGCCTCCTAGTGAACCTGACCCCAAATACGTAGAAGCTGCGCCAGGCAATACAGAAACCGACGTTATAAATTCAGGTGGAACAAAGCCAATGCTAGAACCTGCTCGCCTATCGCTGACAATAGGCACACCATCAAGCAGCGTTTGAATACGCCAACGAGAGTACCCCCTAATACTAATACTTTGTATCTGACCGCCCTGCCCGTTGAGGGATACGGAAGGCGCTTGCAACAAAAGTTCGTTGGTGTGTAGCGGCGTCACCAGGTGACTTTTATCAAATTGATACTGAGGAAATATACGGGATAAGGTTTCATCGTAATAAGGCCGCGTTGCGGTTACGGTGTAACGCTCTAACTGACTGATATCTGCATGTTGCGCGAGGCTTAAAGGCGAAACAAAAGAAAAGAATAAACCCGCACATAGCCCTGAAGACGTCACGGTGTTTTTAGCGTTTTTACCTCGTGTAGAGATAAAGTAGAAACACAGAAAAAGAAAAAAAGGCGAGGAATAAGAAGACAAAAGCACACTCATTAAACAGACAAGTTAGGGATAAAACTAAGACTTAAAATTAAAATGTAAAAGCCAGGGCACGACAATTTCATTACCGCCGCGCCTTTCGCTGGCTTATAAAAAGGTAAGATGACATTGCGCATGAGGTAACCCCATGCGCTTTGACCGTTTCGCTATTTATTAATAACAGGTAGACCAGAAGTCCACGGACCGCCAGCTTCAACTACGGCTTGTTGGAGTGCAGGCACGGCGGTGCTTTGCAATGTGCCAATACGCGCTACCGCACTGTCTAAGCTATCGTTTGCGTAACCCAGCTGATCTTTATGCTGCGCTGTAGGACCGTAGGAAGAGCCTAGTGCCGAACGAGCATATCGTAAACGGCTCATGATATTAGCGGGCTTTATACCCATTCTATCGCGAGACTTAAGGCCGTAGAATTGTCTGTTTACGGCATGTATCTCTTCTTGAATTGCAGCAAACTGCGCCTCAAGCTTTGCAATATCGCTTGGGGTACGATCAATGGCTGTGCGCAGCAACGCCATTGTATCTTTCAGCTGTTTTAGCACTGTTGTGGCTGAAATCGCACGTTTTTGTGCATCACTTACCGCACTTCCATAGGCTTCCATTTCTTGTGGTGTTGCACCTTCAAGTGCACCTTCAACAATAGCAGCCAATTCGAATGAAACCGGCTCAGAAAGCGGCGTTACCTTAGTACCCACGCGTTTAAACAAGGTAGCGGTATAGCTGCCTGGCAGTGCCATCAGGCCATTATTTTTACTGTCTTTTTCCGTTAACGGGTTAGTAGATGCATACTTCATATCCCACGTTAGGCGATGTAGCCCTTTTTTGGTCTTGCCATCAACGCGTTTAATAATGTCGCCTTCGCTATCACGCACTTCAATATAAACCGCAGGTTCCGCTTCTTGATTTTCCGCTTCAACCGCTTCCCAACTCGGGTATTTAGGGTACTTTTTATCTTCTACTGCTTTTTTATCTGCTTCTTGGCGCTTTTCTTTGGCTGTTAGCAAACTGTCTTTAAGGTAATAAGTGAAGGTTGCACCGTGCTCTGGGTTCTTCGCTACAAAGCGATCGTCGCCGTCAGAGTCGGTGTGATTATCATCTAGCTGGAACCATTTTACTGAGCGGCTTGGCCCGAACAAAATCGCGTCTTGCTGCATCGACTTTTCGGTTAATGAACGAAGCGGTGCGTAGTCATCAAGAATGTAGATCCCGCGACCGAAGGTACCAGCAACCAGGTCATTTTCACGACGCTGAATTTTAACGTCTCGTGTTGAAATTGTTGGCATACCGCCATCAAGCTCAACCCATTTCTTGCCGCCATTCACCGAGAAGAACACGCCAAATTCGGTGCCAATAAATAACAGATCTTTGTTTACGTGGTCTTGCACAATGCGCCAAACCAAATGCTTTTCAGGCAAGTCTTCAGCAAGCGATGTCCAGCTTTTACCAAGGTTTGTCGACTTAATCAGGTACGGCTTGTAGTCACCATATTTATGATTATCTAATGCGACGTAAACCGTATTAGGGTCGTATAAATCGGCACGGATATCATTGACGTACGAGTTCGCAGGAATCCCTCGAATATCGTCTAACTCAATCTTTTTCCAAGATTTACCGCCGTTAGTGGTCACTTGAATAATGCCGTCGTCAGTCCCTGCCCACAATATATTTTCATCTACCGGGCTTTCTGCGAAGTTAGCGATGGTATGAAATTCCGTCATTGCGTACAGGTCCCAGCCAGCTTCCACTGACCACGTACGTCCCATTAATGGCGAATGCATGCGATTGCCGTTTTTCGTTAAATCGCCTGATACCGCCGTCCAGCTGTCTCCGCGATCATCGCTTCGCCATACTCGCTGAGACGCAAAGTAAATACGCGCAGGGTCGTGGGCCGAAACATTAATAGGCGCGTCCCAGTTATAACGCTCTGCGGGATCGCCAGGTAGCGGCTGCGGTTTAATGTAAACCCCTTCGCGGGTTTTCATGTCTACACGGGTCAAGTTACCTTGTTGCCACTGCGAGTACACAATATCCGGGTTGCCTGGTTCTGTTGCCGGTCCGTGACCGTCACCACCAAGCGTAAGGAACCAATCTTTGTTCTTAATCCCCTCTTCTCGCATTGTTCGCGAAGGGCCACCTTGGGTAGAGTTATCTTGCGCACCGGCATAAATTTTATAAAAAGGCGTAGAATCATCGGGCGCCACTTTATAGAACTGCGTTAACGGTAAGTTAGCCATAAAGCGCCAGTTCGCCATTCTGTCGTGCGACATATAAATTCCCCCATCAGAACCCATTAACACGAAGTCTGGGTCGGTGGGGTGAAATGCCATGGCATGATCGTCAACGTGCTTGCGCTTGGTGTTAATGGGTGTCCAAGTTTTACCGCCGTCGTCTGACACTTTGCTGTAGTTACTCGCTATATACACCCGATCAAACTGGTGTTGGTCTGCGAAAATCTCTTGGTAGTAGTGCGGACCGGTTCCCCCACCTACTTCATCCGACATCTTGGTCCAGCTGGCACCTTGGTCGGCAGAGCGATAAAAACCTCCACCGCGGTTGTCGGTTTCAATAGTGGCATAGATAACATCGGGGTTCATAGGCGATATTGCCATTCCGATTTTTCCCATATTGCCTTCTGGCAAGCCGGTTTTAAGTTCGGTCCAGGTTTCGCCACCATCGTTTGACGTATGAATACCTGCCCCTTCGTTTGTCCCCACATAAGCACCAATAGAGCGCTGACGCGCCCAGGTTGCTGCGTAAAGCTTATCAGGGTTGCGAGGGTCGATAAGCAGTGAGGTTACGCCTGTCCACTTATCAGCAGGGGTAAGGACCTGCTTCCATGTTTCGCCACCGTCGGTAGTTTTGTATAGGCCGCGCTCGCCACCACCACTCCATAGAGGGCCTTGGGCTGATACCCAAACGATATCGGGATTGGTAGGATGAATAATAATGTCTGAAACGTGCTCGGATTTAGACAGCCCCATATTTTTCCAGGTTTGACCGCCGTCTACTGACTTGTAAACGCCGTCACCGAAGCTGATATGCCGGCCACCGTTATTTTCGCCGGTACCAACCCAAATGATATTTGAATTGCTTGGCGCAATAGTAACGTCACCAATGGAATAGACCGGCTGGTCGTCAAAAATAGGCGTCCAGGTTGTACCTGCGTTAGTCGTTTTCCATACGCCGCCCGAACCAACGGCGGTATACCATGTGGATGGGTTATTCTGATCGATTGCAATATCAGCAATACGCCCCGACATATACGCAGGCCCAATGTTTCTGAGCTCCATTGCTTTAAACGTTGAGCTGCTAAATATTTCGTCTTTGTCGTTTTTATCTGCGTAGGTGGGCGAGCACGACAGTGCTATTGATACAGCAACTGCCGCTTTAAGAAGCTTTTTCATTATTATTATCCAGTGTGTTTAAAGGGCATCACGCCCTTACAAGTTTGTTGTTAACAACTTTATAGCATTACTTATAAACACTGGATAATTCAATGCACTCCACGACCAAACTACGATTATGAAGGTTAAAAAATCTTCCAGATGGTATTAGCGTATTATTGATGCGTAAAATCCAAAGGGCGCAATCAAATCACTGTGCTTGAGCGCGCCGTTTATTCTGGGCACTAAAAGAGTTGGCTATTTTTAAATAACCTGGCGGCTTTAAAACGTTACCATGTCGTCATCAATAAGGTGCCCGACAACAGCGCTATTTTCAGCATCGATAAACCCGTTATCAATAGCGTTGAAGCGCTCTGTTGTTACTTTGCGGTAATTTGGGTGCGTAAAAATATAGGTTTGCTTTGATTTAAGGGCTTCGATTACGCGTTCGGCTAGCATAGCTGCCGGGATCCCAGACTCAACCGCCATGGTAGCCGCTTGCGCCCCCGCTTTAAGCTTTTCTTTATCAATGCGATTTTCTTGAGCGACGGCGTACTTTTGTTGACGATTTCGATAAGACTCATGGATTCGCGTTTTCACAAAGGCTGGGCACAGTACAGAGGTGTGAATATTGAAAGGTTTAAGCTCAGCAATCCAGCTTTCTGTCATTGAAACCACAGCGGCTTTAGATGCGCAATACGCCCCTGCGTAGGGCATTCCCATCATTCCCGCCATTGAAGCCACATTTAACACCCAACCGCCTTCACCATGCTCTTTAATGGCTGGAACGCTAGCCTGCGCACCGTAAAGCACACCCATTACGTTAACATCCATTACCCAGCGCCACGTTTCGTGCTCTGAGTCTTCGACTTTCCCCGGGGTGCCGCCCACACCTGCATTATTTATGACCATGTGAACTTTGCCGAACTTATCTTTCGCATTAGCAACAATGTCTTCCCACTGGGAGTAGTCTGTCACGTCCAACGCGCAGGTAAGAATATTATAGCCTTTTTCACGCAGGGCACTTCCCGACTGCGTTAGCGCAGCGTTGTCGATATCCCCCATCACTATATTCATGCCCTGTTCGGCTAACGCCTCTGCCAAAGCCAAACCGATGCCGCCAGCCGCGCCCGATATAATTGCCGCTTTATCATTGAACTCGTTCGACATGTTATTCTCCTGTTATTGTTGTGCCGCAGTGTTCACCGTTCTGTGTTCTAAAGGCATACCTTGCGCGACACACGACTATTCGTCGCATCCCGCACAGTGAAAAAAGCGGACTATTTGTAATAAACAGATTAGGAGGGTTCAAACGGGGAATATACTTTATTTAGCTAATTTCTATGACTTCACGAAATTGATGGCGGGCATAGTGAGGGGGGCTGCAAGGGGCAAGGGGCAAGTGTAAGCCCCTTTAACGATCTAACGTATGTAAAAACTGTCTTTGTTGGTTACAGTAAAAGTTAAAACAACGGGCGAACCGGCATGTTAGTTCGCTGGCATAACATACATTTCTCGTACACACGCCGAGCTATTAGCGTTTAAAGCAAATAGCACAGTATTGGCAATATCTTCAGGCTGCAGCTTGTCTTCTTTAGGCTCGTCGAAGAATGGGGTATTTACCATGCCCGGGCAAATTGTCGTACACCTACCGCCCCACTCCCGCATTTCTTCTGCCAAGTTTTGACCAAATCCGTAAGCGAACCATTTGCTAGCGCCGTAAACCGAGCCTTTAAGCGCGATACGGCCAGCCACTGAACTGGTAATGATGAAATGGCCTTTGCTGTTGCGAAGATAGGGTAAACCTGCCTTAGCGGTATAGAGCAAGCCATTAACATTCGCGCCTAACATTCCATCCCAATCATCTACTTCGCCTTTTTCAATACCGGCTGCTTTGGCGCCGCGCCCTGCGTTGGCGAAGATACCGTCAACTTGGCCGTAGTGACTGTTCACCTTTTTAAAGGCGTCTTCTAATTCACTAAAAATGCTTACGTCTGTTTTAACGGCATAGGCATTGTCTTTGCCTAACTCGTCCACAAGCGTCGCTAACTTATCTTCACTTCTAGCCATTAGCGCAACCTTGAAACCTTCATCAACGAGCTGTCTTGCCGTTGCCTTGCCTATTCCGCTAGATGCCCCTGTGATCACGATAACTTTCTGACCTGACGTTGAACTCGTCATACCTTCTCCTTCACTCGTAAGTCGTTGCTATTTAGTTGATTGCCCCTTGATGACGTGTAACGTCAAAACAAGATGCAATAAATTCGTTTATACCTACCTAAGACAGATACGTTTCTACCTGCCCATTAAAATTGAAACAGGCTGGCGTTTACCCTGTTAGGCAACTAACTCGCTAATTTTGGCAACAAATGCGGGGATATCGTTGGGGTTACGGCTTGTCACCAGTTTTTCGTGATTTACCACTTCTTCATCTACCCAGGTCGCCCCTGCATTCTGTAAATCGGTTTTAATACTTGGAAACGATGTAAGCGTGGCGCCGTCGGCTAGTCCCGACTCAACCAATAGCCATGGGCCATGACAAATTGCGCCAATAGCTTTAATACTGTCGGTGTCATTGGCTTTGCTGATAAAGGCTACCGCATCGTCGTTAGTTCGAAGCACATCAGGGTTAATCTGCCCGCCTGGTAGTACAAGGGCATCGTAGTCTTCAAGGTTAGCTGACGATACTTGTAAATCGACATCTACCTCTTTACCCCAATTGTCTTCATCCCAGGCTTTAATCGTCGTTTGGTCCTCAATGGAAAGAATGTCTACCTTAGCGCCTTGCTCAGTGAACAAGGTTTTAGGTTCAACAACCTCACTTTGCTCAAAACCGTTTGTTGCTAAAATGGCTATCTTCTTACCCTGGAGATTTTGCGTATTGCTCATCTATATCACTCCTTTTTTAAAGCATTAAATTACACAGGCAAACACGCTATTTAACCAAAGGCTTTATAGTGGTATACCACTTTGTACCTCGTCGTTTCTACGTGTTAACTAATCCTACGTAGCTACTAATCCTGCGTCGAAACTAAGTTGCAAAACTAAGTTGCAAATTACAAACCAGCGCGCAATAAACAACATAACCCTATGATTAGATTACCCATTTCAAGAAACCGCGTTATCACCTAACCCTATTAAGCACTCACATTTGCAGATAAACATGAATGATTTACAGGGCGAAGTAAGCCGACTAGTACGATTTTATGTATGAAGAACTACAAGGGCTGCGAAGCGTAAAAGAACGATTAGAGGATTTATGAGCAAGGAAAGATTTAACCACGCAAAATCAGCATTTGAGATTTCGCTGAAAAGTTGGTGGAGTATTTTAAAGCGCATTTTTAGTAGCGTTCAAAAGGACAACATTCCCCTTATTGCTGCTGGTGTCGCGTTTTATTGCCTATTAGCTATCTTTCCCTTGTTAGGTGCCACGATAGCCCTTTATGGGCTGATGGTATCGCCACAAGAATTGCAAAGTCATATGACGTTCCTTGTAAATGTAGTGCCCACTGACAGCCGATATATTATTGAAGAGCAATTGACCAACTTGATCGAGAAGTCTAACTCCACCTTGGGGTGGGGCTTTTTATTCACCCTTGTGCTATCTCTATGGAGTAGCAGTAAAGGGGCCAATGCGCTTATTAAAGCGTGTAACATTACCTATAGTGAATCGGAAGGCAGGGGCTTTTTTAAAGACATACTGGCTCGCGTTACCTGCACTGTTTTCATGATTTTGACCGTTATCGTCGCCCTAGCTTGCATTACAATTTTACCCGAGTCTATTCAGTGGCTGTCGGGAAATACCGTTAGCGCGAAAGAGGCTATGTGGGTTACTTGGCCTGTTATGCTAGGCTTATTTAACATAGCCTTGTCGGCACTTTATCGATATGCGCCACATCGCCGCGAAGCGCAATGGCGATGGGTAACGCCCGGTTCCATTTTTGCCACTGTACTATGGGTGGTCGCATCCTATGGTTTTTCGATATACCTAAACGAGTTTGGAAGCTATAACAAAACCTATGGTTCTGTAGGTGGAATTATTATTTTGCTAATGTGGCTTTACCTAAGTGCCTACATTATTCTTATTGGTGCCGAGGTTAACTCGGCAATAGAGCTTCAAACTACGGCAGACAGTACTAAAGGTGAAGACAAACCTATGGGTGAAAGAAATGCCTTCGTAGCCGACCATACCCCCGATGACGTAAAACATTGACGCTATCAACTCATAGGTTTTAAAGGCTTAGAACGAGCGTGCCATTTGTAACTAGTATAAAACTATACCTATATTCAGTTACCCATCATTCTTGATTTGTATACCTTTATATTACCCAATGTCGGGTAACCCAATAAAAGGAATTATACAATGCAAAATGCATTTATACAGATAGCGAAGTATCTTGCTTATATGCTTACTATTATCGTAGCCATTGTATGTATTCAAAATACACTTTCGTCTGTTTTCAAACTAGATAGATACACTGAAATTGTGTTGACGGCATCGGTGGTTTTCTTAGTGACATTTATTTGCACCTGCTGTGCGAAAAAGCTTAATGTCTTCCCTAGTTAAAAGCCCTTTGTATTTCTGTTCCAGCAAAAAAGGCTTTGAGTTTTTATCACCATTATTTAGCATTGTGAAAGCTTGTAAAGGCGACGAACAAGTTAAACCGAAGCACAGGGGAAAGCACATAAAATAGAAGATTGCCGTATGCGCAATCAACATACCTGCCAAAAAGCACCGCACTCACCTACAGCGAAAATCGTTTTTTACTGGTACTATACCGCAAAGTATTGCTATGCCACTGTTGCCATAGCAACTCAAGGCTAATAACAGGCCTTATCAAAACGAAGCAGGAACACCATGGCTCTCAAAGCAACCATTTTCAAAGCAGACATATCGATAACCGATATGGACCGCAACTATTACAGCGACCACAACCTGACGATTGCGCGCCACCCGTCTGAAAACGATGCGCGCATGATGCTGCGCATTATTGCTTTTATTGTAAATGCCCATGAGCGTTTGCAGTTTACTAAAGGTTTATCTGACGATGATGTGCCTGACCTTTGGCAGAAAAACTTTAGCGACGAAATAGAGCTGTGGATAGAACTAGGTCAACCTTCTGAACAACGCATTAAAAAAGGCTGTAACCAAAGTCAGCAAATGATGATTTATTCATACGCGGACAACAGCTTTGAAGCTTGGTGGAGTAAAGAGCAAAACAAATTACAAACAAGAAAAAACTTGTCGGTGTTTACTTTACCTGAATCGTTATCCATTACTCTGGCTAACGCCGTACAGCGCTCGATGCAAATTCAGGTTACCATTCAAGACGGACAAATGTGGCTTACCATTGAAGGGGCTGATGTTACTGAAAGTGTTGAAGTTGCCATTGAGAAAAGGATGTAATGAAAAAGCTCTCTGCCGTACAACTTAAACAGCAAGCACTGGTGTTTGATATTGCTAACCGTCTAGAAGCACAAGCAAGAGATGAGCTTGAAGGTATGCAGCAGTGCTGGTTTGACGTTCAATACCATCAGTTTCCTGGGTCTTTATTGTTGCGCTTCCAGTTTAAAAACGAAGAAGCGTTAGCATTAGCAGAGCCCGAGCTAAAAAAATGGCAGCAACAGCTAAGCGCAGCGTTACTTAAAAAAGGCGTAGTGTTAAAAGACAGGCGAAGGCATTTAATCTTTACAATTGAAGGACCTAAAGATTAGCCACCCTCACCCCTTTTTTTGCACACAAAGTCTAGTTACATTTTGTATAGTAATTAGGCTAGACTGGAAACGTCGAATATTTGGCTAGTCTAATATTAATAACAACGGCAAGCAGTGCGCACTATTGCGCCGAATATTTGAATTACCCATGTTGATCGGCTTTAAACAAGCCACTATCCCAGCAAAAGGAGCTTCACAATGAAAACACAAGCAATGGCGTTAGCACTACTACTGTCTTTAATGGGCTGTACTGAATCTAGCGAAGAAACGAAAAGCGAAGTAAGTAAAGAGATGGAAAAGGCAGGCGAAGCGACATCTGACGCTTATGAAGACACAAAAGAAAGCGCAGCCGATTCTTGGGATGAAACCAAAGACGCAACCTCTGACGCTTATGAAGATGGCAAAGAGATGGCTTCTGACGCCTACGAAGATGGCAAAGAGATGGCTTCTGACGCCTACGAAGATGGCAAAGAAATGGCATCTGACGCCTACGAAGATGGTAAAGAAATGGCATCTGACGCCTATGACGCGAGTGCCGAAAAGGCGGGCGAATTTAAAGACGCCGCAGCGAAAAAAGCCTATGAAGCATGCGTAAAAATGAAAGAACAAATGGGCGGCGATGTGAGCGAGTGTGAAAATTAATAACGTCTGTTATTGCTCATAAAGCGTCAAAGCGAACCTTAGGGTTCGCTTTTTTGTAGCTTGGTTAAAAAGTTGCTATAACCTACTCACACCCAGCCAATATCACCGAACTAGAGGTGATGGTCAACGGTGCAACGCGTAATAGCGTATTAATACCTAAAATATTATTGCCTTTAGGAAGCACGGCGACTTCCACTGGGCCGACTTCACAAGTATTACCTATACGAACAGAGTTCAGTTGGTATTGTGATACCTTTAAGATTTTTCCATTTGCCATTCTTGCCGCCGAAGCTCGGGTAGCGAGTAGCGTATGATTTCGGGTAAGTGCGTCAAACGTGGCTTGATTGAGCGTTAATAAACTCGAACCGGTATCAAGTAGAAAGGAAGCGTTAACTTGCGACTCAAGGGTTGCTTCTAAATACAAAGTGCCGCCTTTGCTTTGAGATAGCGGGATGTTTTGCTCGATTGCTGATGCCGGTGCAGCGAGCCCTAAAAGGCAAGATAGCGATGTTAAAAGTGACGCCTTCGCCGCTTTTTTTACTATTCTTTTCATCTTACATGCACCACGCATTAGCTTTTACTGATTGAAATAGAACAGCAAGATGAAGACCAATCGCTAATTGCTTGATTTATTTAGCGCTCTGTACACGTCACAAGTCAAAAGCACTTAAATAGTGCAAAACCTAAGCCCACTTCGCACCAAAGGTGATCGCAGCGAGACTATTTGACGCACTTACTCTTAACACGCCTGATTACACATTTCCTATATCACCCGTTACCTGATAGCAAATAACTATCGCCAATCTCTATTGTTTGAAACGATTTCGTTCATACAATAGACAAAAGTAGTAATATCAATATGAGGACACGATATGAAATTACGCTATTTAGTGAGTTCTTTATTTACCGCGGTTACACTTAGCTTTACTGCCAACGCGGCACAGGCTATGCCAGCTTCGACCGGCGATACTATCGAAGTGCAAGTCGTGGATTATTCAGGAAAACCGCCTTTTAAACGCAAAGTTGTCAGCATGAGTGTTAACGATGTCGCGCAGCTTGAATCGGTGGGTGAAGAAGCCATTGAGTATGTTGAGGTTAAGGAAGTCATTATGCGCGGTAAACCACCTTATCGCAGAGTAACGACTATGATGCCTGTCTATGACATTGCTCAACTTGAAGTACTAGAAGAACAAAACGAAAAACAAAAGCGTGGTACTCGCCCCCCATTTAAACGCAACTAATAGGCGTTACCTGTATCGATAAACTGCACCAAAGCGATCCATTTTGCCTGAATGGGTCGCTTTTTAGTTTACGCGATATAGTCCAAACTCCTTCGTTTTGCGCGCTTTTATTTTGAATACAGCCCTACAAACGATAAAGTGACCTAAAACGGCAGAAAAAAGAGAAAATAGATGCAGCCTCACGACCACTCACCGCTTAACGACTTTATCGAATACTCTGAACAAAGCATGCTTGCTCGAAGCGCTGAGTTTTTAAACGCTATGCAGCGCCGACATAGCATTCGTCTTTTCAGTGACAGACCGGTTGATAAAGCCATTATCGAAAACTGTATTTTAACGGCGGGCACTGCGCCTAGTGGTGCCAACCACCAGCCTTGGCATTTTTCTGCCATCCATTCAGCTCCTGTAAAAAAACAAATACGTGAACAAGCTGAAGCTCATGAACGGGGGTTTTATGATGGGCGCGCTGGGCAGCAGTGGTTAGACGATCTCAAACCTTTGGGCACCGATGCCAGCAAACCTTATCTGGAAACTGCGCCTTGGCTAATTGCTGTTTTCAGCCAGAAATTCGGGCAAACAGAAGCAGGAGATAGAAGTCAAAACTACTATGTCCATGAATCAGTCGGTATTGCAGTGGGCATGCTTATCACCTCGTTGCACAACGCAGGTCTAGCCACCCTGACGCATACGCCAAAGCCAATGAACTTTTTAACCGAAGTGTGCCAGCGCCCTGACAATGAGCGAGCCTATATGCTAATTGTTGCCGGTTACCCCGCTCACGATGCCACCGTTCCTAATCATGCGAAACAAAAGAAGTCACTCAACGAAATAGCTAGTTTTCTTTGATTTTTATAAACGCTTATAGGCGTAGCTTTTTGTTCGTCCTAGCATCGCAGACTTTACGGGCATGATTAATACAACACCACAACATTTGTTAAATAAGCAAGGTTAGTTCGCTATCATCATAGACATGAAATACGCAGCACTTATAATGCGCCCTCGTTTTTAGGAGTTCGTATTTTCATGTCATCCCGCCACGCCTTTTCGCCACAGCTACCTTTCTTGTTGCTGAGTTTACTTACTGGCTTAACATCATCGTTCGTCACGCCGCTCATGAGCTACTTTTTAATTGACGAGATTAACGTTGAACCCATTTACATCAGTGTATACATGGTGTCGGTTACGCTTTCAGGGCTGGTGATAAGCCAATATTTGGGACACTTGGCCGACAAAGGTTTTAACGCTAATCGCCTCTACGGACTCACCATGATTTGCGTTGGCATAGCCATGGTAGCGTTTATCTTTAGCAACCAGTTTTGGCACGTATTTCTTGCCGGCGTGTTGTTTATGTCTGTGGGCGCGGGGGCGGTTTCG
This sequence comes from Alteromonas sp. G5_S2_22_S1, assembly GCF_054968525.1. Lineage (NCBI taxonomy): Bacteria > Pseudomonadati > Pseudomonadota > Gammaproteobacteria > Alteromonadales > Alteromonadaceae > Alteromonas > Alteromonas sp. G5_S2_22_S1. The sequence continues at coordinate 213,721 of NZ_JBQKUJ010000006.1, forward strand.
CAAATGCTAACGGTTTCAGGGCTATGGGCCAAAAACCAAGATATAGATTTAGCAGCATTTAACTCAAAAGTACGCGCGGCCATATCCTTAGCTTGGGTAGTAGGCCCGCCAATGGCGTTTACATTAGTGGCTAGTTTTGGCTTTGCCGCCTCATTCTCTGTGGCTATTGCGTGCGTAGTCACCGCTACGCTTTTCGTGGTTAAGGTGGTACCGCCTCAACAAGCCTGCCAACATTCGCAAAACACCACACTAAAGGGGTCGCTTTCACTGCCTTTTTGGCTTGTAGGGCTGGCAGTGCTTGCTGGAATGGCCGGTAATGTTATGTATTTATCCTCAATGCCATTATACGTAATGCAAGAGCTAGGTTTGCCTGAAAATTTACCCGGCCTTATGATGGGCGTGGTCGCAGCGCTTGAAATTCCTACTATGCTAATTGCCGCTAAGCTCGCACGACGCTTTCCACCTGCTGGTGTTATGGCTGTTGCCTTTCTATTTGGCTGCTGCTTTTATATTGGCGTGTATTTCTCTCAATCAAGCTGGGAATTATTATCGCTTCAAATATTAAATGCACTTTTTTACGGTTTATACGCTGGCATAGGCTTAACGCTTCTGCAGCAACAGGCACCTAATTTAACGGGCTTCACCTCAGCTTTTTATTCGAACGCCACCCGCGTGGGTATGATGCTTGGCACTATTGGCGCAGGCACAGTGGCGCAATTTTATAGCTTTAGAGCTGCCACAATAGGCTCGCTATGTATTGCCATATTTGGTTTGAGTGTATTGTTAGTGTTTATGTTTTTAAAGCGAAGGGCGAGCTGAAGCGTAGCGTAGCCTCGCCTCATTGATTGGGTTACACGCAAAACCCAATCAAAATGCGATACTGCTTAATACAAAAAGGGCCCGGTGGCCTTTAATGTACCTTTAAACCGCAGTTTGTACATCAAAGATCAACGAGCCCTTCTTCTTTAATTCTTTTAATTGAAGTATGAAGCTTCAAAGTTGAGTCGTTAGTCGCCTTTATTGGGCACAATCAGATATTTAGTACCCGTCTTTTTCGCATTGTATAGCGCTACGTTTTCAGGCTGTAGCGCTTCTTCAAGGCTTAACTCTTTGCTGTAGGATGACGCAAAGGTAGTGTTAATCTCCGTAGCCACTTTTTGATAAAGCTCGCCCACGCGTTTCTTATCAAGCTTGCCTAAGAAGCGCATTAACAACCAACCGCCAATACCCCACGTCATGCCGTAAGCGCGGTTTAAAATAGTCGGTGAGAAATCTAAACCACCATAGATATACACTTGTTTATTGCTGTCAGAACCATAGGTGTTGAAGCCTGTTGCATCTTTACTACCCGACGCTTCCATCATGGTAAGGATATCGCTAACTAGCTCACCGCCACCAATGGCGTCGAACGCAAGTGTAGCGCCAGTGCTGTCTATGGCCTGGTAAAGTTCAGCTTTGAAATTATCGCTACTGGAATTAAGCACAATTTTCGCACCAATACCTTTAAGTAGGTCTACCTGCTCTTGACTACGAACGATATTTACTAGTTCTACGCCTTGCTCTAAACAAATTTTATTTAGCATTTGCCCAAGGTTAGACGCAGCTGCAGTGTGAACCAAGGCTTTATGCCCTTCCATACGCATGGTTTCAACCATACCCAATGCTGTTAGCGGGTTAACAAACGAAGACGCCGCCTGCTGAGGTGTAGTGCTATCCATATGAGGTAAACACGCCTGCACGGGCACGCACGCGAACTCTGTATAAGCTGCGCCGGTAAGAATAGACACGGTTTTTCCCATTAAAGCTTGCGCTTCAGGGCTGTCGCCTGCGGCAACCACGGTACCGGCGCCTTCATTCCCAATAGGTAAAGTTTGGTCAAGACGAGACTTAATACGGCTCAACAAAGGCTTGTGTACCGGTGCAACCAATGCATTTTTATCAGCATCGAAAGTGGCTTTATCAAGGCTTGCTGGACCAAACATAGGCCACATATCTGACGGGTTTATTGGAGAGGCTTCCATGCGCACAATCACCTCATGGGCCTTCGGCTCTGGAACATCTACCTCTTTTAGCGATACCTGAAGCTCACCTTCTGATGTAATTAGCGTAAATAGTTGTTTAGATTTATTCATATCTACTCTTGTGCCCTAAAAATTAAACGCTCTACGTACTGTTAAGCTAACACGCCCCCACTATCAGCAGTATTTATATTTCGAATACATATGCGTTTCGATGGTTTATACACCCGATTATTTAGATGAGTTACACTACAAAGCGTGTATCGACTTGTAATAGCGAATAAAAAATGAAAAGACATGGTATCTACCTCTTTCTAGGACTCATCGGAATAAGCAATATGGCGTTTGGTAAAGCTGCACCTTTGGTCTCAATTCCTACCCACGACGCGTTTTTTAATTCTATAAAAGCGTACTGCGGTAAAGCGTTTCAAGGGAAGGTGAGTAAAGATAATGTAGGTAATACCTTCGGTGATGCAGAACTTGTTATGCACATACGAAAGTGCACAGACTCAGAAATTCAGATACCTTTTCACGTGGGTGACGACGCATCCCGCACTTGGATATTAACAAAGACTGGCGCTGGTCTTATGTTAAAACACGACCACAGAAATAAAGACGGCAGTTTTCACTCCTCTACCATGTACGGCGGGCATACTGTAGATGAAGGATATGCCCAAGTTCAGTCATTCCCCGCGGACGCCTACTCGAAAGCATTATTTATAGAATCTGGGATTGCAGCATCCACCGATAACGTGTGGCAAATGATGATTTACCCCAACCGCTTTAGCTATCGATTGATTCGCCCTGCGCGCGAAGTACAAGTTGATTTCGATCTAGATAACACATTCCCAGTTCCCAGTACGCCCTGGGGCTACAAAGATTAATTGAGGCTGAAACTGGACACAGGTATCGTTGCGTTTATTACCACAACACTATATAACAAGTTTTAAATTGCCTAATATATCTTGTCCCAACATACGACTAGATAGAAATAGTTAGACTTAAATCATCACCTACTTGGATAAAAAGAATGTCTTCTGCCCCCAATATTTTACAACAGCTTTTTGGTTTCTCAGCGTTTCGCGAGGGGCAAAAAGAGGCGGTGGATTCTCTACTTAGTGGGCATTCAACGTTAGCGATCTTTCCGACTGGTTCGGGCAAATCTTTGTGTTACCAGTTCGTTGCTACGCAGCTGCCACATTTAACTCTGGTGGTTTCTCCATTACTGGCGCTGATGAAAGATCAGCTAGAATTTTTGCATAGCAAAGGCATTGCGGCGGCTAGCATCGATTCCACCTTAACACCTGAGCAAAACAAGCAGGTGATGAACGACGTGCGTTCAGGGCAGTGTAAAATTTTAATGGTGTCAGTGGAGCGTTTTAAAAACGAACGGTTCCGACAATTCATCGAGTCCGTTCAGGTAAGTATGTTGGTGGTCGATGAAGCGCACTGTATCTCTGAGTGGGGCCATAATTTCCGCCCTGATTATCTTAAGCTTCCTGCCTACCAAAAAGAGTTGAATATCCCACTTGTATTACTACTTACAGCAACGGCCACTAAAAAAGTAAAAGAAGATATGGCGGCACGCTTTGCTATTGCGCCAACTAGCATTATTCAAACGGGATTTTATCGCCCCAACCTGAATTTATTTGTTCGCCCCGTACTTGAACCTAACAAAAATCAAGCGCTGATAGACGAAATTCAAAAACAACAAGGTGCTGGGATTGTTTACGTTACATTACAAAATAGCGCAGAGGATGTAGCGCGCTTTTTGCAGCAGCAAGGGTTTGCTGCGAAGGCCTACCATGCAGGCCTTAACAGTGAGGTAAGGCAAGGTATCCAACAAGATTTCATGAGCTACAAGATTCAAGTCGTTGTAGCTACTATTGCCTTTGGCATGGGTATAGATAAATCTGATATCCGCTTTGTTATCCATTACGATCTACCTAAATCTATTGAAAACTACAGCCAAGAAATCGGCAGAGGTGGGCGCGATGGCGAAGCGGCAAATTGCACCGTATTAGCGAACCTCGACGGATTAGTCACCATAGAAAACTTCGTTTACGGCGACACACCCGATAAAAGCGCAATAGAACGGGTTATCGACGACATCAAGCTGCAAGCCCCAGCTGAACAAAATAGAGCCAAGCAAGTTACACCAAAGCAAGATAGAGCACAGCAATATACAACTAATCAAAATGACTCGCTCATCAATGCAGAAAACAAGGTTTACCAATGGGAAACCCAAATAAATAGCTTATCGAGCGCCAGTAATATTCGCCAGCTTCCTCTTAAAACCTTACTTGTTCAGCTCGAACTCGCCAATGTTATTCGCCCGCTATTTGCCTATTTTGCAGAATACAAATTCCGCTTTCTTTCAGACAAAGCCACCATACTCGGCTTGTTTTCAGAAGAGCGAGCGCGCTTTTTAGATGCGGTATTCTCTCATTCAAACATGAAGAAAGTATGGGGTGTTGTCGATTTCGACAGTATTTATCAGCACTATGGCGCAGAACGCTCTAGAGTAGTGGCAGCCTTAGAATACTTGCACGAGCACAATCATATAGAGCTTGCATCACGTTTAATTACCGATGTATACCGTGTTAACAACGAATTACTGCAAGACGGCGATTTGGCAAACAAGCTAGCGCACTATTTTTCTGAAAACGAGCGTAAAGAAGTCGAGCGCATCGCCGCACTTGTCAGCTTTTTCGAACAAGACACTTGCTTAAGCCACAACTTGTCAGCGTATTTTGATGATACTCAAGCACCGAAAGCGTGTGGGCATTGCAGTGTGTGCCAAGGTAAAGTGGCCAAGCTTAACTATTCATCACCAATCCCAATACCGGATAGAGAGCAGATATCTGAAGCTATGACAGCGCTAGAAGCGCATTTAAGCGGTAAGTTTGAAGGCCCAATCACCCCTTCTATTTATTGTCGCTTCCTAACTGGCATGACTATGCCTTTGTTTAGTCGCTTAAAAATAAGACAAGTTAAAGGGTTTGGTAGCTTGGAACACTGCCGGTATGCAGATGTTTTACAAGAAGTGAACGCAGTTTTATGCCAATGACTGGCAGGACTGACTGTTGACTCGTCGATAACGAGCCAGTATTGAATTGAGCTAGCGCCTTTTTGTTAAAAGAGGTCAGATTGCGCTAGCTATCTGGCTTACTGTCTGCCGGTTGTATGAACTATGTTTATCGCCCGTTTAGCAAACTGTTTCATAAGCCTAACGCCTGATCACGCCAAATTATCAATTTGCTTTAAGATACTGCCAAAAGCACGGCTTCCTACGCTCTGAATCTGCTTATCGAAGTAAAGGCTTCCCAAAAGAAAAATGGTAATGTGCCCTTGCGAGCGCCAGGTAACGTGTGTTTTCCCATCTTTGTCTTTAAGCGTAATCTCACCTAATTGATGGTTTACAGTTGGGAAATACTTTAGACATCACATGTTGTAATGTTTCAGGTTGTATAAATTAGACGTCGAGATGAGGGGTGGTTACAATTTTTACTATTGGTTAAGAAATATCTTGAAAAAGTAGATGTATGAACGCGTAACCCCCTGGGGGAAGGCTTAGCAGTGTGAATAACGGATGATTTAGGTGTTAATGTGATTGAACAAAATAGGTCGTTTCCAGATGACTTCGGCTTTGACTATTGTCTTATGTGGATTAGTACGGAGAAATATCCCTCATTTATAAGTAGGCCACACCCTGACAGTGGCGAGATCATCCATGACGTTAGGGACAACTCAAAACCATTTGCTCATAAACTTCCAATTTTAATAGACCCCGATGGTATCAATGTGGTGCCAGTGAATCTATATCTTCACTCTTTGTTGGCAGATCCAGATATATCCTCCGATAAGACGATTCAATCCCATGCAGTTGCGTTATTGAGCTTCTATCGGTGGTTGAGCACGGAAATCCCCGAACATACACACCCAAGGACTGGCCTTCTGGTTGATGAAAAACCTCCGTTAACAATATATGACTGCACCGAGAAGGTAGAGGAAAGTCCAATCGTGAGATATCGAGACTATTTATTGGAAAACCTTTATACCAAGGATGAAACTGGAAAAGTCGGTGGTTCTCCAAGTACAGCCTCTAACTATGTTTTGAAAGTTGTCAATTACTTCATCTTCCTTCATCGCCAGCGGATCATTTCAATCAGCAAAACCTTTCGACCATTTGAGTTTAAGGCAAAGACTGTTCGCATAAGCAACAAAGGAAACAGAGCACAACATGAAATGCTCTCACATCTCAATCGCAGTCACAGTAAGGAAATTATTGTATACACCACAGGTCTCACTAGACCATTTAAGAACATAAAAAAACCTCAAGATGCTGATATTCGAGAGCTTAACCCACTTCGTGAAGATGAAAAACAAGAGCTTTATAAACACCTTGATATTGAAAATTCATCTGACACTAAAGCCCTAATGGTGTACTTAAAAACTGAAACGGGATTGAGATTGGAGGAATTAATAACATTTCCTGCCTCTGTCGTGGACAAGCCAAAAGCTAAAGTAGTTAAGGTGCAAATTGGTGAGAATATTAACGGTTGCTTAACCAAGTTCAAAAAAAACAGAACAATTGAAATCCCAGCCAGTGTCATGGATCTGTTGTACGAGTACAAGTTAAGTAAGGCGAGGAAGAAGGCTATTGAAAAAGGATTACTTCGCCATAACCACTTATTCGTTAAATCGAATGGCAATATCTACGCTCCAAACACCATTCAAAAGTATGTGGAAACTATCCGCAATGATTTGACACACTGTGGGCTTGATATTTATTTTGCCCCTCATGACTTACGAGCCACTTTCGCAACCGACTGGCTGTACAGCAAACATATGGAAACAGGTAAGCCCTTCGAGGCTTTGTTACAGGAGCTGGCTGATTTGATGGGGCATGAAAGCACCTCTACCACTCAAAAATACGTTAACTACATGAATGACAATAAAACATGGTTGGAATTCGCTCAGCGTAAAAATCAATTCGCACAACAATCGCTGAGGTGATGATATGGCAAAAAGTCGATTAGCAGCATCGAGAAATCAAAATAAATCACCCGCTCCGCCGATTACTAAGAAAAATGTTACTTCATTAGATTTGATCGTTGATATACGGCCAGAAGGGGTGCTAAACAGCACAAGACACAATTTTATTTATTGGTGTCATGAACAGTGTGATCCCAAAAAACCATTAGCTAAACCCTCTCGACTGGAAAGAATGCAAAAGCTAAAAAGATGGGTTGATCAAGAGAAGAAAAATGAAACCAATGCATGGTCTCTAGTAGTTAAATTAAGCGCCTTAAAGACTTACATTGCATTTTGCGACATTAAGAAGTTCGACCCTTTTAGTCAGGCTGGATATCTTTATTACGCTGGTAACTCAGGTGAGTTACGGCGCTTAGTTGACATTGCTAGTGAGCCTAAAAAATACCAATTTCAGTATCATAATGGTGAAGAGTTTGGTTTGTTGGAATCCTCAGCTCTTCAAAAAAAGATGAATCTCGACTCGATGCTTCCAGTGCTTGATTTTGATGTGTCAGACATGCAAGCCACGCTTAAGAGCTTTACTGGTGAGATAACAGATTTTGCTACACTACCTTATACATCAAGCGAATGGTATGCACTAGTTAGACGCACTCAGCTTCTCTTTTTCTCTTTGGTAACTCAACTTATTGCGTTTAAAGAAGAAAACCCCGAATCGCCCCCACCTCAATACCTAGAAAACATTGTGGTTGAAAGAATAGATAATCGTGACATCACGATTACACTTGGGAGAAAAAATGGTTCAGCTTCAGAAGGCTTAGCGAGTCCTTTTAATCAATGCATGTCGGCAGCTTACACTTTGTTTGCCTATTACACTGCATTTAACGACACAGTGATTAGACAGGTTCGCCACCCCATTAAAATGGTTACGTCAAATAAAGATGGTCGGACATCAAAAGTTGCTCAAGTTCGCGCTTACAAAGGTCGTGCATCAAAGGACGTAAAAGCGTTATTTTCAGGCTTAGAAGAAAGCTCCCACCCCGAAGCCAAAGATGAGGAAGCTGGGTTTATTGTCGCTGACATCAATAAGCGCGACACTGTTGGAGAAACTGACGGAATTACCTTTCTTCGAGCACTCGAACTCCTCTCGAAAACCTACAGCGAAGACCCTTATGACACTCTGATATATTTCCTCAATAGCGAAGGTGATAAAGGCAAGGTTGATGTGTCTGGAGCTTCATTCCAATTATCAAAGAACCTAAATTTGCTTTCTGATAGCAGAGCTGAGTTGACCGACCATCTAGTAAAAACCTACGCCGACATTGTTAAAGATCAAAAGATGACCACGTTTAACAAGATTAAACGAGATGATGGTGTATACACGATGGAAGCAAAAGTCACCGTTCTTAAAAAGCAAGTTGTAACAATAAGAGCAATGCCTATTGCTTACGCTGCTCTTTCATGTATGACTGATGTTTCATTGCGGAACGCGCTTATACCGCTTAATTATTCAGAGAAAGATTCCGATGGAGCGATGACAGTTTCTTTCAAATATGCTGATGGCTCTAAAGGTGAGTTTATTGTTGCAGCTAAATACAAACCTTTTCTTCAATTGGTTGAGCGTTATGCTGCGAGCAGAAACCCTTTACCCAGAAAAAATTATGGTTTTGGTGGGGGGAGTTCAACAACCAAGCATCCATTCTTACTACCGCTGGGTGGTAAATATGTTACTTATCAGTGGTCAGAAGGTGAGGTTCCGATTCGCGAAGTTCTGTTAAAATTGTGTGGCATTGGTCGCGGTGATTACTTTATAAATATTACCGCCAGTAGGATTCGCACTACTCATTCTAACTTAGAGTATAAAGCTGAAGAAAAAGGGTGGACAGCCCGAAAAATTTTGCAGCACAATATTGAAACAACTGAAAGACATTACCCCAACGGCCACCCTGTCTCAAACAACAAGCAAATGTCACAAGGGATGATGGGGTTAGTCTACATAGCCCAGGGCAAGAGCCGCAGTGAAGCTATAGAATCGGTTAAGAAAGAATTGGAAATTCCCGTCTTAGAATACGATGTTTGGAAACAACGTAATGCTCCTACAAACCCCAATGGCATTAGCTGCGGCGGGGAAATTGATTTGCTGTCAGAGAAAGATTGGCATTATGCAGCACGCAAGTTCGCAGAAAAAAAAGGGATTATTGAAGAGGGTCAAGATATTACCTGCTATCAATACGATCTTTGCGTCTTTTGCAAAAGCGCCAAACTCGTTGATGACCCCTACGCTATTTATAAACTATTGAGCTTTCTCGATGCGTTAAGTGAAGCCATTGACCAATACCCAGAACGCGCTTCGGTAATTCAATTAAAGATAAATCGCTTTCAAGCTAACCTTGACGGCCTCCCATTAGAGACCGTTGAACAAGCTGAGGATTTGCTTGAAGAAAAAGGGCGTTATCCACTTTTCGACTCGTTATCTTCCATTACCCAATTTTTATAAGGGCTATATCTATGCTGTCTTTTGAAAACTCACAAGATATGGATTCAACCTTAGATACCATGCGTTTAATTGGTGATAGAGGCGACTATTTGCAACAGGAACTTCTCCCTGCGCTACTGCGAGGCGATTGGGAAGAGTTAGACAAAATGGTGGTCTATCAAGATCAAAAAAAGACCATCTTGTTTGGCGAGGATATATGGGCGTTTAGAAATTCTGACTACAAAGGGAGTGGGGTCACGAACTTGATTTTTAACATTGAGCCAGAGCAAGAAGAAAATGTCATTGTACTTCATCAAAAAGAGCGTCACATGCTTAATCAAATGAAGTGCGTAGCATTAGCGGATATGTGGTTTTCTGTTAAACATATAGAACTGGCTTCAATAAATAATAAAAAAAACTCTCTTCGAAAGGATATTGCCCAACTAATCAAACGTGGCATCAATTCATTTGAGGAATTGAATCAAGAGCATCTAGAAATTTTGGTTACTGAGGGATGGTATGATATTTCTAGGAGCTATTGTTTTATAGGGTTGAATAGTCTTGTCCACTTGAAAGGGCTGCTACCTTTCAAGGTCAATTTTTCACATCAATCCCATAAGATGTACAACATGAGTTCTGATGCGCAAAACGGAAAAGTGGTGATTCCCCCCCGAATCTATTTTGCGGCATTAAAAGGGTACAGTGAAGATATCGTAAAAGCCTACGGATTAAGAGATGAAATCGAACAAGCAGTTGAGCAGATGATTTCCTTTTATTCCGATGAAGTAAAAAGAAAAATTCTGAGGGTTAGAAGCGGCTATAGCCATAAACCTCATGGCGGTTATGCAGAATCATGGGAACGATTTACCCAGGCGCTCGACAACAATGGAATAACCTTAGCGGATAAAGGTGAAGATCCACGGTGGATGCAAATATTCACATCTATTCAACCCCGCATTCAAATACGACGAGAATGTCTTAGTATCTTCAGAGCACGCATTGGCAACACTTATTATGGCTGGGCTGGTTTTAGACAGTATTTGAGAAGCTTGAACACAAAAGCCTCATGGCTTTGCTTGGCATTGTCAGGAATGCGCGTAGACGAGTTGTACAAAATGAGTCCTGTTTACGGTGCGCAAAGAACGACTTTCGATAAAAATGGATGTGAGTCCGAAACTGGCAAGGAAACCATTTACTTTCTAACTACACGCCAATCAAAAATTACGATCAGTAGTCAAACCAAAAATGACACGTTTGTAACCACGGAAACGGGTTGGAAAGCCTTCCATATATTAAATGCTATTAATACGCCTTATCGCGACAGATTTGCAAAGAAAAATAATCATCGAATGTTTGCAAACTTGAAGGACATCGCTTTTCCCCAACCTATAGGGAAGAGCGCATTACACACTAAAATTAATACGGGGTTTAACAGCGATAAATTTGATTTTACACTTACAGCAGAAGATATGGGGCATTTACAGACCTCCGACCCAACCCAAACATCTTTTAATCAGGGTGATAAATTTCACTTTTCGCCACACCAGACACGGCGCTCCCTCGCGTACTACCTAATTGGTTATGAGCTGTGTTCTTTCCCCGCCTTGAAGCAGCAATTTTCGCATTTGTCGATGGCAATGACGCGATGGTATGCCCGAAATGCCTATTCATTTGAAAAACTTTACAGCGAAATACAAAAAGAACGAGTCACACAACAGGCTGAGATATTTGCTCGCATATATCAAAAAATGGCGAATGGTAAGCGTATCGCAGGAGGTAAAGGTCAAGCAGCAGCGGCTGAGATTAGTCGCGAAGGTGAAAGTTATTTTGAAGATGGAGTAAGCAAACGCAAGCTATCGGTTGACTACTGGATAGATCGGTTGACCAACGGTAAAGAACATTTACATGCTATTGCTCCTGGGATGTATTGCACTAATACTCAATGTTCAATGCGTATCAATATTGATTTAAGTGAATGTGTAGACTGCGAATATGATTTTATTGAAAATGCTGTTTATGCCGAATCCTCCCGTATGGACGCAATGAGAAACGTTGAGTTTTTAAAAGAAAACAATGAATTAAACTCCAGTTCTGCAACCAAATACTTTATGCAGGTAAAAGCTGCGGAAGCGATCATGGATGATCTAGGATTTAAATATGAAAAGTATGAATTTGCAGAAGATGTGCTGAATTTGGTTATCGAAACGACAAGGAAGGCGTAAGGCATGACAGACAAGGCGGAGTTAAGCTCAACAGAAAGACAGCTAAGAGACGCATTGGCGCGGCTTGTTCATCAAAAGCCGATTAACAGAGAGTTGAAACAAAAGCTTAAAGCCAACAAGCTTAAAATTGTTGTTTCTAATGTTGAGAAAGAAGCGGGGTTATCGAATGGATCGGCCAGGCGCTATCCAGAAACAAAAGCGCTGATCGAAAGCGCTGAAGCAAATCGTGTTCATGGAGTAAGCAATGTGTCCGATACTGTGGTTCGCGGCCACCCTCTCCACATAAAGGCTAAGGAAGACTTAGACAAAGCTAAAAAAGAAATCAAAAAGCTTAAGAGAGAAATTGAGAAGAAAGAAGAAAAGCTTGGAGATTATAAAAAACGCTTAAAGTCTCAAGCCGTGAGAATGCACCAAATGACCGTTGCTATGTGGGAACATATGCCTGAAGAATGCAAGCATATTGAGTTAATGATCGATGTGGAAACAACGGGGGCAACAGGCAACGTTCTAGAATTCAAAAAGCGAGAGAAGCTAGATTAGCTCCGAGACTTATGTTCTTAGCTGGATTAGTCTGGACTCAACCTGTCAAATTCAAATCACGATGCAATTAGGTCCGACAGGTTGCTCTAAGGGGTTTTGCGCCCATCCCCTCGAAATTAACCTTAGTCTAAGTTTTTAAGCTTTTTTCTAACTCTAATTACCGTACTTCGACTAACTCCAACTGCTTCAGCCGTTTTATTAATACTAAATCCAGCTTCAGTAAACGAGGCAATCCTATCATGAGCCTCTAAATCAGGCTGACGACCGTGATAAAGTCCCTTTTGCTGTGCTTTTACAATACCTTCTTTTTGCTTACGTTCACGTTCTCGATATTCTTTATATGCACTGGCCGCTAATATTTCTAACAGCATATTATTAATAGCACTAAGTATTGATCTCATAAAATCATCACTTGGAAAACTGCCAAATGTTAAATGACTGGTTGGTAGATCTAAACTAACAACACTAATTCCTTTTTCATTTATTGAGGCTACAAGAGTTTTCCAATCATCAGGGCTTAGCCTTGTTAAACGATCGATTGATTCAACTAACAAAACATCACCGGACTCTGATTCATCCAATAAACGAATTAGCTCTGGTCTATCTAAAGAATTACCAGATTTATTTTCTATATAAAAAGAAGCAATTCGTTTGCTGAAGCCAGAAACGAATTTTTTTAATGAGCTTTTTGCTCTATTTGCATCTTGCTCAGAAGTTGATGCTCGTAAATATGCTCTTATGAACATTTTTGCCTAATTAGGTCTATTTAGATGGTGTCATATCATATAGGTTTATTTAAGTGGTGTCATTACGTAATTGCCTGTGATATATTAACAGTATCTTTAGGGTGTACTCATGTAGAACTGCATGTAATAACACTAATTTGGACTTTGATAATGAAAAAGGATAAACCATACATTGTTGTGGTTTATGAGGTGGTTTAATTGAGTTGACCAGTCCAGTTAAGGATATAATTGAACCTTAGCTGGAGAAAGTAAATGGCCGGAAGAAAGCGGTATACGAAAGAATTTAAACTGGATGCTGTGAGCCTGGTGCTAGACCAAGGTCACACGCGCTCTGAAGTCGCAAAAATGTTGGATGTGAGTCAGCAAATCATTGGCCGCTGGGTCAAAGAGTTTCAACAAGATGATGACGGCCATGCGTTCAGAGGAAACGGTAAACTGACGCCAGAGCAGGCAGAAATCAGAAAGCTGAAAGCACAGGTGAAACAGCTTGAAATGGACAAACGCATCCTAAAGGAAGCATCTGTATTCTTCGCCAAAGAAATGAAGTGAAATACGCGTTTATCGCCGAGCGAAAGAATACCTATCCTGTTGATCGGTTGTGCCGGTTACTAGGCGTAAAGCGCAATGGGTTTTATAGATATATGAAAACTCAACATCAACCTACAACGGATGATGACAAGCGAAAAGAAATAGTAGAATGGATGCACAAGATTGCCAAAGCCAGTGAGCATAGTTATGGCAGTCGACGGATGCAAAAAGCACTGAATTGTTTGGGCTATCCTATTGGTAGGCGTCTTACACGCCGACTGATGAAAGAAGCAGGCGTGCAAGTTCGCTACAAGAAAAAATATAAGGTCACGACAAACAGCAACCACACGTTACCAATATTTGACAATGTGCTCGACAGACAATTTGATGTTGATGCACCCAATCTAGCTTATGTGCAGGATATTACTTATATCTGGACACAAGAAGGCTGGTTATATTTGGCCGTTGTTATTGATCTTTACTCAAGGAAAGTCGTTGGCTGGAGTATGGGTTCAAGAATGAAAGCTAAATTAGTATGTGATGCGCTAACGATGGCGATATGGCAGCGGAATCCAAAAGCCGGATTGGTTGTCCATTCAGATCGCGGCAGCCAATATGCGAGTGCAGACTATCGGCGCTTGCTTAAAGGACACCAATTTGTTGGCAGTATGAGTCGAAAAGGTGATTGTTGGGATAATAGTGTTGTTGAGAGTTTCTTCGGTAGCTTGAAGCAAGAACTGGTGCATTGGAAGCAATACCAAACTCGTTATGAAGCACAGCAAGATATGCTGCGATACATCACAACATTTTATAATCCTGAACGGTTGCATTCGTATCTAGATTACAGAAGTCCAAATCAATATGAGGCGGACATGAAGAAATTGAAAAAAGTAGCTTAACTGGGTTGGTCAATTTTGGTTGACCACGTCATTAATATTGTTGTAACAACGGTAACTTTACTTATTTAATAGAAGAAAAAACAAAATCAATTAGCGATGTTTAAACTGGTATTCATTGATGGTCACTTTAATTAGATATAAAGTAAGTAAACAAAAAGTCAGTAAGGTAATTGATAACGTGTCTAAACGAACCATAAGTATGTTGGCTAAAGAACTGAGTGTAAATGTCGAAACAATTCGCTTTTATGAACGCAAAGGCTTAATTAAACAACCACCAAAGCCTATGCAGGGCTATAGACATTACCCGAAAGAAACGGTAAATAGAATACATTTTATCAAGCGTTCTCAAGAATTAGGTTTTACGCTAAATGAGATTGAAGGGTTACTTGCGTTAAACGATAGTCCATGTAGTAAAGTACAAGAATTAGCTAATAAAAAACTGATCGCAGTACAAAAAAAGATGGCTGACTTGTTGTTGTTAGAACACGCTTTGGAAGAACATTTAGGACAATGCCAAAATAATGATGACGATAGCCACTGCCCAATAATTGATTCGTTGCAACCGAAGTAAATGATTCACTTAACTACCATTTCCCACTAAAACAGCATATCCAATTTTACTTCTGCGCCTTAATTCAAGTTAGCTTATTCCCCGTATCTGTCGTAGCAGATTATCAAAGATAAATTTTTTATAAATCACCCTTGACTCCGTACTTAGGTACATGCAATACACTTGCATTATCACTTAATGAGGTATCTATATGAATCAAAAAAAATCAAACCTTCCAATGATAGGAGGCATCATAGCAGCATTAGGCGCAGGCGTATGCTGTGTAGGTCCTTTGCTCCTGTTATTACTTGGGGTAAGTGGCTCATGGATTGGTAATTTAACTGCATTTGAACCCTATAGGCCATTATTTATCGCATTTGTAGTGTTGTTGTTTGGCTACTCAGGTTGGAAAATTTACCGTCCTGTAGAAGAGTGTGAGCCGGGAACGGCCTGTGCAATTCCTAAGAAACAGCAACAACGAAAAGTCATTTTCTGGCTGAGCGCTATAGTTGCGACAATTTTAGTGACCAGTAATTATTGGATACTTTTGTTTGCTTAATATACAGATCAAGAAATTTATAACATTTTAAAATTTGGAGCTAATTATGAAAAAATTATTATTAACCGCACTGCTTTCACTTTCTAGTTTTGGTGCTTTTGCTGAAGTAAAAACAGTTACACTGGAAGTGCCAACGATGAACTGTGCGACATGTCCAATCACAGTTAAAAAGTCATTAGAAAATGTTGATGGCGTTGAAAATGCGAAAGTTACCTACAAGCCTAAGCGTAACCGTTCACCAAGGCCCTATTGACAGGCAGCTTTGAAGTCGTCGAGCAGAGGATAGGACGTTTTGTTCAGCGTCGCTTCGAGAATGGCGCGGAGCCAATTCAGTGGATTCAGCTTTTGTTTCCGGCAGGTTTCGACGATGGTGAGTATACGTTGTCTGAACAGTTCCCCTCGGTGAGACCACACACCATAGCTGCCTTTTCGCCACAGCACATAGCTTCGCAATGAACGCTCGGCTTCATTGTTAGTGAGAGGGACGCCATCGTGACTGAGGAATACCCAGCACATGTCATCGTGTTTTAGCAGTAGCTTACACCGGTTCTGATAGCGGGGAGTCACACAGCGTCTTGATGCCAGTTCAAGTTGCTCTCGCCAGGCGATGCGTAGTTTTTCCATCCGGTCCAGGTATC
Source organism: Alteromonas sp. G5_S2_22_S1 (assembly GCF_054968525.1). Taxonomy (NCBI): domain Bacteria; kingdom Pseudomonadati; phylum Pseudomonadota; class Gammaproteobacteria; order Alteromonadales; family Alteromonadaceae; genus Alteromonas; species Alteromonas sp. G5_S2_22_S1. The sequence goes on from NZ_JBQKUJ010000006.1 coordinate 229,892, forward strand.
GCTTTTCACTTAGTGCGTTACTCTCATACCGGTGTTGCAGCCGGAACAGTATGCGAATGAGCCTGACTAACGTCGTTCCATAAGTCTTGTTCGTACCCCAGCTTTCCGCCAGCGCATTCATGTTTCTTAAGATATGCGCCCAGCACAATTGACGGTGGTCTGAATCGATGTAGTGATAACCGGCATACTGGTCAGTAACAACAATGTTTTCCGGATTATCGCCGAGTAGTTTCTTTGCCGCCCAGGCGCCACGTGAGAAGTGCGTCATAAAGCATGATAATTCTGCTGTGCATACCTGCCACATCCAGCGGTTTTCGTTACCACGCTGATGACGGGTTTCATCGCAGTGTACCACCGCCTCAGTGCGCATCATCTCTTTGATATCCTGATACGCTGGCGTCAGTACTGAACTAACCCGGCCCTGCGCTTCAGAGATAGCACCGCGACTGAACGATAAGCCGAAGTTCTGTTCGAGCTGTTGCTGGATTTTACTGATACTCTGGTGAAACTGACCGGACTGCATTGCCACATATGCCAGCAGGTTATTGCCCATCTGTCCCTGATTCACGTTGTCAGGTAGCGTTGCTTTTACCGTTTTGCTGCACTGACAACACTGACCCTGATGTAACTGATGTTCAACCACAGAGAAAGCCTGAGAAGGAATATCAAAAACCTGATGGCGGCGATACGGTGAATCACTGATAGTAATAGTACCACCGCAAGCACAAGTATCGTCGGGATAATAGGTGCGCGTCTCATCAACGGTATCGGCCAGCATCCGCTTACTGCCTTTATGGCCGGATTGCGCACCGCGCTTACGGCCTGTCGGCTTTTTAGCTGGCGCAGAAGAGGACGCCCCCGGCCCATTAGACGATGGCGGGCGCGATGAATTACGACTGTTTTGATTCAGTCGGTCTTCGAGGTCATTTAGCCTGTCCCAGAGTGTACTAATGAGCTCATTGGCATCATCGAGATTAGTAGCGACAGGTGGCTTTGTGGGCTGCTTTTTACGTGGCATGAAACCACTCTGACAGACTGGCGGGATCAATCAATAGGATCCCCACGATCATTGAAAATAAATATTACTAACTGTCAATAGGGCCCTGGTGAACGGTTACGCCTAAGCTAGCTGTTGTTTCTTTTGATGACACTAAAACCAACATCAATGCATTAATTGCAGCGACTACCAACGCTGGCTACCCTTCAAATTTAAAAAGTGAAAATAAGTAATGTTTAGCCCCTTAGAACTAGTTACGCGTATCGGAGATAAAGCAGGCTCTATAGGTGCACTTGTTTCGGCAATGGGATGCGCCATGTGTTTTCCCGCGATAGCTAGTCTTGGTGCGGCAATTGGGATGGGATTTCTTAGTCAGTGGGAAGGGGTATTTATCAATACGTTGTTACCACTGTTTGCAGTATTAGCGCTGGCAATGAATATCTTAGGCTGGTTTAGCCATCGTCAATGGTACCGTAGTTTTATCGGTTCAATTGGCCCCATTTTGGTTTTACTCTCTTTATACCCTTGGTTCCAGTACGGGTGGAGTTCATACGTTACTTATACGGGGCTAGGACTAATGGTTGCTGTATCAATTTGGGACATGGTTTCTCCTGCGAATAAACGCTGTGATGATGAAACTTGTACCGCTTAACTTTTTTAGAGGAATAAAATATGTCAACGAATAGTTGTTGCTCGTCAAATGACATCCAGCCAGAACAATTACATGTAGCCATTATTGGTAGTGGTTCAGGGGCCTTTGCCAGTGCGATTAAAGCAGCAGAAGGCGGAGCAAGAGTTACTATCATTGAAGGAGCCGATGTAATCGGAGGTTGCTGTGTAAATGTCGGCTGTGTTCCTTCAAAAATATTGATCCGTGCTGCGCAATTAGCGCATCAGCAACGTACTAACCCGTTTGATGGTTTAGAAAATATTCAGCCACAACTTAGCCGCTCCTTATTAGCACATCAGCAAAACGCTCGCGTCGAAGAACTACGCGATGCTAAATATCAACGTATTTTAGAGAGTAATCCCGCGCTATCTTTACTTAAAGGTTATGCACGTTTTAAAAATCAAAATACCTTGCTAGTTCACAAGTCTGATGGTAGTGAAGAAGAGCTGGTTGCAGATCGCATTTTAATTGCAACAGGCTCTACACCAAGCATTCCGCCAATTAAGGGTTTAGTTGATACACCTTATTGGACATCAACAGAAGCCTTATTTGCAGAAGAGTTACCGAGTAGTCTAGTTGTCATCGGCTCCTCCGTTGTTGCTCTGGAAATTGCGCAAGCTTATGCCCGTTTAGGTAGCCGTGTGACAATTCTAGCCAGACATACCCTTTTATATGCTGAAGATCCGTTATTAGGTGAAAAACTGGCAGAGTGCTTTGAAAAAGAAGGTATTAGGGTACTTAATAATACGCAAGCAAGTCATGTTTCTTATGATAGCAATGGTTTTTCATTGGAAACTAACGAAGGAACATTAATCGCTGAAAAATTGCTTATCTCTACGGGTCGCCATGCAAATACTGGAAAGCTTGGTTTAGAAAATGTTGGTGTTGAAACAGATAAAAGTGGTGCCATTGTTGTTAATAGTATGATGGAAACATCAACAGCTAACATTTATGCCGCTGGAGATTGCTCCAATATGCCACAATTTGTTTATGTTGCTGCTGCTGCCGGAAGTAGGGCTGGAATTAATATGACAGGTGGAAATGCGCAACTCGACTTATCTACCATGCCTGCTGTTATATTCACCGACCCACAAGTTGCTACGGTAGGTCTAACCGAAGTACAAGCTTCAGCGGTAGGAATAAATACGATAAGTCGTGTACTTGATATGGAAAACGTACCAAGAGCTTTAGCAAATTTTGAAACGGATGGTTTTATCAAGTTGGTAGCTGAAGAATCCACGGGAAAACTGATAGGCGCACAAATTTTAGCCCATGAAGGCGGAGAACTGATTCAAAGTGCGGCTCTTGCTATTCATAATAAAATGACAGTCGAAGAATTGGCAGGTCAACTATTTCCGTATTTGACGATGGTTGAAGGATTGAAGTTATGCGCTCAAACCTTTAGCAAAGACGTTAAAGAGCTATCTTGCTGCGCAGGGTAATCATTTAACGGTAATGTACTTACAGAAATGTTAATGGAGTGCCAATTGATTGAATGTAATCAAGATATCTTAAGGCATTCCATTAACAACACAAATTGGAAGCATGCTAAATCATGATTAAATCTAAGGTTGAAAACATTCCTGTTGGTGAAGTCAGTTTTTTGACAGAGATACCTGACATCAATAAGTTCATTAGTAGTGATGATGATGCGTTGGATTTTCCTTTGAGTATTTCTCAACTGGCACTAGCTGCACAAACATCTGTCCATACGGTAAGAAATTATGTTCTTGAGAACTTAGTACACTGCGAAGAAAAAACTAAGTCAGGCCATTCACTTTACGGCTTATGTGCATTAAAGAGATTAAAGTTCATTCGAGCAGCAAGGGCGGCAGGTCTTCTTGTAGTTGATATCAAGCCATTACTAATGGCAATAGATGCAGGAGAAAGAAAAGTTCCTGAAGACATCCAAAAGCTGCTACTTACTAAAATCGAGCATAGAAAAGTATTTTTAAATCTAGTAACAAACCAAATTGAAGAGTTTTGCAATTAGAACAATTATAGAACAGTTCATGGCTCGACTAAAAACTTGTTAGCTTATCTGTTTTCTATCAATGTTAGCTTGTATATATCAAGCATATAGAATATCAACACCTCCAATTTTTAATGGCACTTTGATGCGCAGTACCTTTTGAATTAGAAATACAAACAGATGGCATTCTTTAACTTATTGATTCTACATCACTAAGTAAACCAGCTAAGTCGATTTCTTTGCGGTCTTTATTAAAGGCATATTCCCCATTTAGATTAATGTGTTGCCAAGCAACAGGTGAAAGCCGAGAAATAACATCAACCACATCTTGCCTACCGTTCCTCTCTTGGATTTGTAAAAATGCCGATAGTAACGCGGAATTATAATAAATAATGCAATTTGAAATGAGTCGAGCACAATCGTTCCATTG